>NZ_SRZM01000176.1 GCF_019402445.1 Brachyspira pilosicoli | reverse complement strand
GGACTAGTCCCCGAAAACAATAAAACATAAAACTAAATTTTTATAAACTTTACAATTTTCAGTATAAAATATAATTTTTTATAAAAGAATGAATTTAAAAAAATTAAAATAAAAAAGGAGCTTAAAAATATTAAGCCCCTTTATATTTATTTTTTATTAGTTATTTATTTTTTAACATCAATGAGTTTGTCTAAAGCATTTACACTAGCAGATGATGTTGGCTCTATATTCGCATAATCATCAGAGTTAGTGATAATTATAGGAGTAACTGTAGGGTAGCCTGCAGATTTTATTCCCTCAATGTTAAACTCTAATAATAAATCGCCTTTCTTAATCTTCTGACCATCTTCAATATGTGAAGTAAAATGTTCACCATTGAGTTTAACAGTATCCATACCTATGTGTATTAACAACTCAACACCTTTGTCAGAAGTAAGTCCAATAGCATGTTTTGTAGGAAAAGCAGTTTCTATTATTCCGTCAAAAGGAGCATATACTTTGCCTTCAGCTGGGTCAATAGCAATACCTTTACCCATAGCACCAGAAGAAAATGCCTCATCTTTAACATCTTCAAGTTTAACAATGCCTCCTTTAATAGGAGCATAAACAGTGTCAACTAATTCATTACTACTAGCAGCTGCAGATTCTTGCTTTTGAGGTTCATTTGAAGTAGTGTTTTCATTAGAAGCAGTCATATTATCTTCATTGTCGCTTATAGGGTCATGTAAATACTCTTCAAGTCTTGATTTTATTACTGTAACTTTAGGTCCGTATATAACCTGTATACCATTACCTTTTTTGATGATTCCAGCAGCACCGCTTTGTTTTAGCATAGTGTCATTAACTTTAGAAGCATCAAACACTGTAACACGAAGTCTTGTAGCACAGCAGTCAACATCGCTTATATTTTTCTTTCCTCCAAGTCCTGAAGTGATTAAAGGAGCTTCTTCATATTTAAATAAAGGATTAGTTTCAATATTTTCTCCTTTAGCTAAAGCCTTAGCAGCCTCAACATCTGCTCTTTTATAAAGTTTAGGCTCTTCACTGTCTGGTTCTCTTCCTGGTGTTTTCCAGTCAAATTTCTTAATCAATGTAGAGAATAAGAAATAATAAACAAAGAAATAAACAGCACCAACTACTACAATCCAAACCCAATTAGTTTTAGCATTTCCTTGTATTACACCAAATAAAAGCAAGTCAATTAAACCGCCTGAGAATGTCATACCAACTGTAACATGAAGTATATGCATAAGCATGAAAGATATACCAGCAAGTACACAGTGTATAGCATAGAATATTGGAGCTACAAAAAGGAATGTAAACTCTATAGGTTCAGTGATACCAGTAAGCATAGCAGTTAAAGCAGCAGAGAAAAGCAAAGCACCTACAACTTGTTTCTTTTCTGCTCTTGAAGTTTTATACATTGCTAAAGCAGCACCAGGTAAGCCAAATATCATGAATGGGAATTTACCAGTCATAAAACGAGTAGCATCAACACTAAATGCAGTTGTAGTAGGAGAGCCTAATTGAGCAAAGAATATGTTTTGTGCACCTTCTACTAAATTGCCATCTATCATCATAGTGCCGCCGAGTGAAGTTTGCCATAAAGGTGTATAGAATACGTGGTGAAGACCGAAAGGTATTAATGCTCTTTCTATGATACCATAGAATAAAGTTCCCACATAACCAGAACCAGCTATTAAATCTCCGAGTTTATTCATTACAACCTGTATAGGAGGCCATACAAAATACATTAATATACCTACTACTAAAAAAGTAATAGCAGATATTATAGGAACAAACCTTGTACCTCCGAAGAATGATAATACTTGAGGAAGCTCTATAGTATAGAATTTGTTATGCAAAGCAGCTACTCCAAGTCCCACTATTATACCACCGAATACACCCATCTGAAGTGATAATATACCAACAACATTAGTAGTAGAACCAGCCAATAATTTATCAGCTCCTCCCATAACTGTTATCATCTTACCAATAGAAGCATGCATTACAAAAAATGCTATAGCTCCAGATAAAGCAGCAACCTCTTTTTCTTTCTTTGCCATACCAATAGCTACGCTCATAGCAAATATAATAGGCAAGTTTCCAAATATAATATTACCAGCCTCGCTTAATACTGATAATATATCATAAGCAATAGTACCCGGTCCTAAAATCCCCATTAGATTGTAGGTTTCAAGCATAGTAGTATTTGTAAGAGAACTACCTATACCCAAAAAGAGCCCTGCTACAGGAAGCACAGCTATAGGAAGCATAAAAGACCTTCCTACTCTTTGCAATACTCCAAAAAGTTTATCCTTCATATGTAAAAACTCCAATTTTTTTGATATAGTATAATATTATCAATATTTTTTTATATGTCAAATGTTATTTTGTTTTAACGATACTATTATCACAAAAAAAGATAAATATCAATTTTATCTATATGTGTTTATTTATAAAATTTAATTTTATGTTATGAGTAATTATCAAATTGACATTTTATATATTGAGTGTTATTA
>NZ_SRZM01000175.1 GCF_019402445.1 Brachyspira pilosicoli | reverse complement strand
TGTATATATTTTATATAATAACCTAAGTGCATACTTACTTTCACTATTTAGTTTAATTATTAAAAGAGAAAGTTTTGTATCTTGTTCTTTTTTATATATATTATATAAAGCTTCATCGCATCCATATATTCCATAAATAAAAGCAGCAGTTTCTTTATTAGTTTTCTCATAAACATTTTTAATAAACTCTATAAATGATTCTTTATCAAGTAAATTAATTATATTGTCAATTTGTGTTAATCTTTTAACATCTCTTTTAAGAAGCAAATATTCCAAATATATATATTTTAAAACTTTATTTTCAACTTCTCTTGATTTGTCTTTTATTAAAACCTTGTAATCATTTATAAAGCTTACCTTTTTATCATCTTTTTTATTATAATTATCTTCAACATATTTTTCTGCTTCTTCTATAGTTTTGAAATTATAATTATTAGTAACAGATGAAAGCTCTTCACTAAACTCGCTTTCTAATCTCTTTTTTAATGACAAAACTTTTTTATTTGTGTCTTTCGATATAGTATTATATACTTCTCTTACATTCTCTTTTGTGATAGTTAAATAATCTTTATAAGAACCATAAAATGCCTGAAGATATGCTTTGATTCTTAAAGGCAACTCTTCATATCTGCCAAAGCATAAATTACTCATTTCTGATACTTTACTTAAATCCCAATTTGATAATGAGTCAAAACTATTATAACCTTTGGCAAAGTCAAACATTCCAAACATCGTTTTTAATTTTTTTGTATCCCATTTATCCAAAGGCTGATTAAAAGATTCAGTACCGCGAAACATACATTCCATAGTTTTTACATTGGAAACATTCCAGCTATTTAAAGGCTGATTAAATTTTAAAGCCTCATTAAACATCTCATGCATATTTTCAACCTTTGAAGTATTCCATTTATCTAAAGGCTGATTGAATTTGAAAGCACTTCTAAACATACCTTCCATAGTTTTTACTTTAGATACCTCCCAATCATTAAGAGGCTGATTAAAATTAACGCATATACTAAACATATAACCCATATCTTCGACTTTACTAACATTCCAATTACTTATATCTTGATTAAAAGCTTTAGCATAATTAAACATAGCCCTCATAGTTGTAACATTAGAAACGTCCCACTTGTCTAAAGGCTGATTAAAACTTTCAGCTACCTGAAACATACCGCTCATATTTGTTACATTGGATACATTCCAACTATTTAAAGGCTGATTGAATTTTTTACAATTATCAAACATTCTAAACATATCCTCAACATTTGAAACGTCCCATTTATCTAAAGGCTGATTAAAATCATTACAATAATAAAACATAAAACTCATATGCTTAACTTTAGATACATTCCATTTATTAAGATTATGATTAAACTTAGCTTTAGAACGGCTTTCAAAACTATCATAACTCATATATGCAAACATATAAGACATATCCTCAACATTAGAAACGTCCCAATCTTCTATGCCTTCAAAATCTTTTCTGCTACTTTTATAAAAAAGCTCGCTCATATCTGTTATAAGACTAGTATCTACATCATAGAGTTTTATTCCATCAGCATATACTAATTTTTCTAATTCTTCTTTTGTTTTTGGTTTATATTTAGCCATAATTCTATTCTCCATTCAGTTTATATAATTATAATATAGTAGATATCATATAAATTCACTATGTAAAAATATTTTTTAATTACTATTAGTTGCTTAAAAAATTAATATACATATATTTTAATAAAACTAACAAACTATATTGACTAAAAAACTTATTTATGTTAATATAGATAAACTAATAATTGATAATATTTGGAGAGATGCCCGAGAGGCCGAAGGGAGCAGTTTGCTAAACTGTCGTAGGCAACCCCTACCGCGGGTTCGAATCCCGCTCTCTCCGCATTGGAATATCTGTGATAAAAAAAATATTATTATTTACTATACTCACAATATCTCTTCTATATTCACAAGATACTAATAACATAACAAATGATACTATTCAATCAAATTATTTTAATATTCAGGAAAACACAATAAATAATACAAACAATGAACCAGCTATACTTCAAGACATTAGAAATATAGAAAACAGAGCAAATGTAAGCACCACATCTATGTTTATAAGGGCTATTATTGGTTTTATAATAACATTAGTTGGAATATACATTGTATTTATATATTTAAAAAATAAAACTAAAAAGGTATCTGGTTCTAATGAAATTATAAAAGTATTAGCTACCACTGCCATCGCATCAAACAGATATGTTTCTATTATAGAAATAGCAAATGAAATGTATTTAATATCAGTATCTGACCATAATATAAATTTGCTTTCAAAAATAGAAGATAAAGAAATGAAAGACCAAATAAAAATGATGTATGTTAATTCTAAAGAAAATACTGTGGAAGATAGTTTTAAAAACATATTAGACCAAACTCTAACAATTTTCAAACAACCAAAAATGAAAAAAGAAGACGCCCTAAAAACAACATCAGATATCAGAGAAAAATTAAAATCTCTAAATGAAAATAATAACAATAAAGAATAATATATACCCACTATCCCCTTCTTGTTTTTTATAAAAAATAATATATTATAAATATTAAATATCTTATTATAAAGGACCAAAGAATTATGAATAAAAATATAATGATGATTTTTTCATTGATTGTAATAGCTTTTACTATTTCTTGTAATGATTCTTATGCTGCTATAAAATGGGAAAAAGATTTAGCTTCTGCTGTAAAAAAAGCTAAAGATAAAGATTTGCCTATAATGATAGATGTATATACTGATTGGTGCAGTTGGTGTAAGGAGTTGGATAAAAACACTTATGCTAATAAAGAAGTAATTGATGCTGCTAAGAGAATGGTATCTGTTAAACTTAATCCAGAAACATCTAAAGAGGGTGCTGATATAGCTCAGAAGTATGGAGTTCAAGGTTTTCCTACTATACTTTTTATTAGCCATGACGGTTTTGTTTTAGAGAATGTTGGCGGATATGTAGAAGGTGAAAAGTTTGTGCCATACATGAAGAATGCTCAAGAAAAGCTAAAAAAAATAAGAATTGTTCTTCAAAGTAAAGAGCCTAGTTTAGAAAAATTAGATTTATATATGGAATCAGGCAACGAAGAAGAATCTTCAAAAATATTCAATGCTTTATTAGAAAAAAAAGCTATATCAAAAGAAGCTATGTCTAAATATATATTAGGCTTTGGTTTGATGAGAGCACAAAAAAATGATTATGATACAGCTAATTCTTATTTTGACAGAATTATAAAAGAATATCCAAACTCTCAGGAAGTTTATATAGCACATTATTATAAAGCAGTAACAATGGTATTGGCAGGCGAAAAGGAAGAGCCTAAAAAATATTTAGAAAAATTATTAGACGACCCTAAAATACCAGAAGAGATGAAAGTACAATACAACACATTATTATCATATATAAACGAAAATTGATAATATACTAAAAATTTTATGTATTTAAAAAATATTTTTAAGTTTTTTTATTTGTGGTGGCTTTGCCCCCAC
>NZ_SRZM01000174.1 GCF_019402445.1 Brachyspira pilosicoli | reverse complement strand
TACTTCGTTAAGGGCAAAGCCCTGCAAATATTTTCAATTTAACAAATTTATTTTTGACAAATAATATTAAACTGCTTTTTTATCAACTCCTGATGTTCTAAAGATGTCTATATTCATAATAATTTATGCTCATTACAAAATTTAATTGCTGCTTCAAAATTTTTATTCGCTAATTCTAATACATAATCTTTAAAGTCATTTAAATTATCTTCATCTTCTAAAGCTAACTCATAAGATTTATTTATATCTTCAAAAGCTTCATCATTTAACTTTTTAAAATCATCAATATTTTTTTGAGCAACTTCAAGTTTAATCTCTGCCCTATTAAAATATAAAAGCCAATACTCACTGTCTAATTCAATAGCTTTATCGCAATCTTTAATAGCTTCCTCGTTTTTATTTAAGTTATATAAAACAATAGCCCTATTTCCATAAGCCTCTATATAATACTCATCTATCTCTAATACTTTATTATAAAGATTTAAAGCCTTCTCATAATTTTCATTAGTATTATAATATAATGCCTTATTATAATAAGCATCTATATTATTATCAATTTCTATAGCTTTATCATAATCTGCTATAATATCTTTTTCATTATAATTTAGTTCATTTTTTGCATTTCCTCTGCTATTATAAGCATTGCTGTATTTAGGATTTATTTCAATAGCTTTATCAAAATCTATTAATGCATTTTTATAATCTTCTAAATTAGATTTTGAAAGTCCTCTATTATAGTAAAGTTCTGCATCATTTTTATTTAATTTTATAGCACAAGTAAAATCTTCAATAGCCTTTTCAAATTCTCCTAATGCTCCATAACATAAACCTCTATTATTATAAACGTCGCTAATGGTATTATCAAGTTTTATACTTTTAGTGTAATCTTTAATGGCTTTCTCATAATCACCCATCTCATATTCAGCCAAACCCTTATTATAATATATATCTGCATTATTATTATCCAATTTTAAAGCAGTATTAAAATCTTTTAACGCCTCTTTATATTTACCTAAATTGTTTTTTGCAAGTCCTCTGCAATTATAAAGTTCTGCATTATCTTCATTATCAGATATTAGTTTATCATAATATTTTATTGCCTTTTTATAATTTCCAGCCTCGAATGCTTCATCCGCTAATTTGTAAAAATCATCACTCATACTTTATCCTTAAAAAATTGTTATAACTCTTTCAATATCGGATTTTTTTTCTGAACATAATCAAGCATTATTTTCTTTCGTAAATTAGAAAATATTTAAAAGCTTTTATGTACATAAACAACTATATTTTGTCAAGAAGAAGTTTTTTCAACTTTTTCCCGCCGCTACGCTCTGCGGACTTCGTCAAAGTTGCAAAAAGTGCAAGTTTGTTGGCTTTATATATTGGCAATATGTATTAAATCTAATATAAGGACTAAATTATCTTAAAAATGCAGTCCTTTTGCTTCTTTGGGT
>NZ_SRZM01000173.1 GCF_019402445.1 Brachyspira pilosicoli | reverse complement strand
TGGTATAAAAGAACCAAAAGAACTGCATTTAATAGATTATAGTTTTTTATTTATATCAAAATATAGCCATTGTTTTATATATTCCGAAATATAAAGCTATAACACTTGCACTTTTTGGTTCTTTTGACGAAGTCCGCACAGCGAAGGCGGGAAAAAGAACAATAATTTAATATATTCTAATATAAAAATGATTTGTTTATATTAAATATTTGCAGGGCTTTGCCCCGCACCCCAGTTCTTTTGCCGATAGGCACCTACTCGGTATTGGTATAAAAGAACCAAAAGAACTGCATTTAATAGATTATAGCTTTTTATGTATATCAAAATATAACCATTGTTTTATATATTCCAAAATATAAAGCTATAACACTTGCACTTTCGCGAAGCGTGCCCGGAGGGCAAAAACTTTGTTATGGTAAAAAGTTGAATAACACAAAACACAAAAAATATAATCATTCAACTAAGCACTAAAAATTATACCCAACCTCAAATTCAAAAGTAAATGGCTTTGCTACTGAATAGGCTGATAATATAGGCGTCTTATTCAATATGTTCTTAAAATGCATAGAAAATATTAAATGCTTAAACCATATAGAATAAAATGATATATTCAAATTGTGAAACTCTTCTGAATAATAGATTGGATAATTTGATGTCATCGCTCTTGGGCTTGAATATATATAATAAATATTAAAAGATAATGAGCTTAATATTTTACCATCTGAAACAAAATCATATCCAAGCAGTGCAGTTACAACATTATTAGGCAAACCTATTTTTGGAAGTTTTTCTTCGTTGAGATATGCAAGCTGATAAGAATATTCTATTTTTGCTTTTATTTTGTTGTAGGTTAAAAAGTAAATATCGTACCCTATGCTCGAAGAGAATATATGAGATATAGCAGTGTCTGCATTTTCTGGAATACTGCTGTACCATATTATTTTATTTGTGTAGGTGGTGTATGTGTATGAGGATTCTATTTTTAAGTTTGTTATAGGCTCTAATGATATTTTTGTGAGTATTTGATTATAGGTTTCTGGCTTTAAGTTTGGATTACTAAAATTGCCATAATACAAATCATTAAATGTTGGGCTTGTATAATCGCTCATATAGGCAAAATACAAACTATAGCCTTTATAAAAGTTTAGGTTAAATCCTGCATTATATGCTAAATAATTATTATGTTTTTGATTTGTAAAAAACTCATTTTGATATTCATATTTTATACTTGGCATGAGTGTGAATATTGGAGTATTATTATCCCAGTATCCGAAAGAAAGCTGCATGTCATATTTTATATTTAATGAATGTCTTTGAGGGTTATGATTAAAATTAGTTTCTAAGGCATTTTTTTCTTCTGTGAGTATGTCGTATCTATATTCGGGGGTTAGCTCATTGTATAATGTAATGGTGTTTGGTATAAACTCGTCCATTCTTTTTAGTGTTGTATTTATAGCTAGTCCGTGAGATTTATAGTCTGATACAAATTTACCTTCTTTGAAATATGGTCTGTCTACAAATGAGTCAAACAAATATGAGAGATTTATATTATAATCCAGCACATCAGAAAAGCCGTTGTATGATATAGATGAAGCTAAAGTTGTAAAATTAAACCAAGAATCTGTATAGCTTATAGGAGGAATTTGATACTGTGAGGCTGAACTTGAATAAGATATATTTGCAAATGCATTTATATAATTTTTATTTTTAAATATATATTTATAGTTGGCAGAAGAGTTTATTATAAATTGTCTATTGTCTTCAATGTTTCCTTTAATCCATTTTCCTGCGAGGTTTGTAAAGTTATAATAATAATTGCCGTCGCTGTAATAAGAATCTGCTGTAAAGGTGAATATTTGATTGTCGTCTATATTTTTTGAAAAGAGTATTGAAGGGGCTATTGTGTTATATGAGCCGTATGATAATGATAAAAGTATAATATCTTCTTTTGGGGTTTTTGTTGTGATATAAATTGAAGAGCCTATAATTTCTATTTTTTCTATGAGGTTTGAAGGTATTCTTCTTAAATCCACACCTGCATCGGCATTGCCTTTAGCGGTATTCATCAAAACGCCATTAATATATATTTTTATATTGTCAGCACTTCCTCCTGCAGGGTCTACTACTTCATTGCCCATATAATTGCCTTTATTTACAAAACCAGCCTGATTTTCTAATACTTCTTTAGCATTGTTGTAACCCATTCTCTCTATTTCTTCAGAGGTTATAGTTTTAATATTTACATTTATAGGGCTTTTGTATGATGAGTTTGAAGAGGGAGTATTATTTGTTTGATTGGTTATTTCTGCCTTTGAAGTAACCCATATACCTCCTTTAAGCTCTCTTATAAGGTATGTTTGAGAATAAAGCATATTTATAGAAGCAAAAAGGAAGTATATGATAAAACGTTTCATAATTATTTATTGTTGTTGATTATAATTAAAATCTTTTATAGTTCCAAGAGGGAAAGCTCCCCATTTCTCATATATTGAGGTTTTCCATTGTTCATCTGTAATAGGTGCTCCATCTTCATTTATTCCATATCCTGAAGCATTCATTAAATTCCCTTCAGTGTCTATATGAAATATAAGCCATTTTGAAGAATCAGTATATCTTTCATCTAAATATAATGCTCCTATCCAGTTTGTGCCTTTCCATTCTATATTTGTAGCATACATAAATTTTCCTAGAACTTTTCCATCATTTTCCATATATGTAGCATTTTCATCTGTTTTTCTTGTTGTTCCTGTTACTCCTGCAGGTATTATTATTTGGTTTGTGAATGTATTTAGCCAGTTGGTTCTAAAATATTCTTGCTTGTTTTCATCGCTCCAGCTTAGGGTTAAAATACTTTCATCTGTGAGAAGTTTATATTCTCCTCTTTGTGATTGATTAGTTTGAATATTATTATTATTTTGCTCATTTGGATTATTTGGGTTTGTACATGATGATAAAAAAATAATAAATGATAATAATAGAATAAAATATTTTTGCATAAAAAAACTCCTTTAAAATTAGGAGCGAATACATAAAAAAGTTTATAAGTTTAAAAAAGAATAAAACTCATAATATAGTGCACTCGACTCAATTATTGTATTTTTACAATAAGGCATTCCGACTTCGTTAGTTTTTTATAACTAAGCTTTACGGTTGCGGGCCAGCGTGGGATTTGCACCCTCATTCCCCTTATCGCACAAAAGAGTATACAGCAAAAAAAATCTATGTCAAGAAATATTATTTTTTTTATCTTCTTTAATATTAATATTATGCTTGACATGCGGGCATTTTTTTATTATTATATCACAAATATTTTTTATGCTTATGAGTTTTATGGAGAGAGTATTGTGATTAGCTATTTTCAAAAGAATAAGAAGAGAAAAAGTATATTAAATAAAATTAAAGAAAAAAGAATAATTATAAATGATTTTTATGTGCCTTTGGGTATAGTGCCTATAGAATCTTCTAAACCTAAAGAGGGCGTGAGTATAGAATTAAAAACTTCTGAGGACAGTGCTGATATGTATTCTTACAGCATTTCAATATCAGCAAATAGGCTTTCAGATTTATTTCTCAAATTAATAAAATTATTCCCATATTACGCTACTATGGTGATAGAGAGAAAAAGCGAGGATATAAACAGAGAGTTTGACGTGCTTATGAGCGACCCTGATATATCTTTAAGCGAAATTAGAAGGGTGTTTAAAAAATATAATGAGCTTTGGGTAGAATGCGGTTTTGTTGGTTTTGGTGTTATTGATGAATATAATGATTTTGAGATTTTTATTAATTTAGATAAAGAAATAATTATAAACACGCCTTTTAAAAATATTAAAAAGATTAACAGAATATTAGATTCTTTTAATCTTTTAGATGAAACTCCTGTTTTTATTAGTTCTGATATTCACTGGCATTATTCTTTATCTTCTATAGTGTCTTATGAGAGCTATAGCGAAACTTATGAATATATATTTGATTATTATGATATTATTAACAATTTAAAGCATAGTTTTGGTTTTGCTATAATTAATGATGATGAGAAAATAATAGATAAAGAGCCTAAATGGTGGAATGTTACTGTTCGCTGTCTTGGAAAGTGTAAGACTGTATCTTTTGTTTCTACTTATTACATAGTAGCAAATACAATAGAAGAAATGGAAACTGTAATAGAAGAAAAAATGAAAGAGCTTGATATAGAGTATTATTATATATACGACTATTATAATGTTGACCCTAACAATTATCATCATAAAAGTGTAAATTTATCAAACAAAAATAATTTATTTTTTAAGAAAGCACCTTTTGGCATATGGGCAGAATCTGATATATTTATAAGCAAGGTAAGAGATATTAGTTTATTTTATATAAATAGAAATTATGAAAGAGCATATTAAAAATCAATTTAAATACTGTCCCTATTGCGGAGAGAAAGATTCTTTTATATATAACGGTGTAAAGATATTTAACTGTTCAAAGTGTGGGAGGAGCTATTTTGTTAATCCTGCTTGTGCGGGAGGGATGGTTGTTGAAACACCTAAAGGCATTGTATTTGTTGAGAGAAAGTTTGAACCTAAGAAGGGTTATATTGATTTGCCTGGCGGGTTTTGCGAGCCTTATGAAAAAATAGAAGATGCTGTTAGAAGGGAGCTTTTTGAAGAGACTAATATAAAAATAGATAATATACATTTTCTTATAAGTGGAAGTAATGAGTATATTTATGAGGGCATTATGTATGTTACTACTGATATGTTTTTTTATGCTAAAATAGATTATGTGCCAGATGTTAAACCTTCTGATGATGCATCTGAGGTGGTATTTATAAAAAAAGAGAATATTGATTTTGACAGATTAGCTTTCAAATCATCAAAAGAAGCTTTAATAGAATATATTAAAATAACTCAATAATTATTATGATAATAAGTGCAAGCAGAAGAACTGATATTCCTTGTTATTACTGTGATTGGTTTTTTGATAGAATAAAAGAGGGGTATTGTTTAGTAAGAAATCCTTTTAATAGTCATCAGGTGAGTAAGATAGATTTGTCGGCTGATGTGGTTGATTGCATAGTGTTTTGGACTAAAGATGTTTCTCCTATGATTGATAAATTATATTTTATTAAAGACTATAAATATTATTTTCAATTTACAATTAACTCATACGGCGAAGATATAGAGAATGTTATTTCAAAGAGAAAAGAGAAGATAATATATTCGTTTAAAAGACTTTCAGAAAAAATAGGCAAAGAAAAAGTTTTGTGGCGATATGACCCTATTATTTTAAGCGATAAATATAGCGTTGATTATCATAAAAAACATTTTGAATATTTAATAAAAGAGCTTCATAACTATACAAATAAATGCATAATAAGTTTTGTTGATGTTTACAAAAAAATAGAAAACAAAATAAAAGATATAAATATAAAAAAAGATGATGAGCATATTTTTGAATTATCTTCTTTTATTAGCGATATTGCTGCATATTATAATATAACTGTAGAGGCTTGCTGTGAGGATTTGCCTAATATTGCTAAAAGTAAATGCATTGATGCTGAGCTTATAGCAAAGATAGTAGGGTATAATATTAAAACTAAAAAAGACAAAAATCAAAGGCTTAATTGCGGGTGTATTGAAAGCATTGACATAGGCACTTACAACACTTGTTTATCTGATTGTATTTACTGTTATGCGAATAATAAAAATAACATCAAAAACTCTTCTGTATTTTTGGAGCAGTATAAGCAATTAAGCGATTTGTATACTATAAAAAATAAAGAGTTATTTTAAAAATAATTAAAACAACTCTTTAAGTTTTTATAAAAAATTAAATATTTAAATTTTATCAATATTAGAATATTCGTTTACAATTTTTTCAACTTTTTCTATATTATCTATATTATTTACTAAAAACTCTCTTCCTATTTTTAGGCAAATCCAATCTAATCTAGCCCTTTCATTTAAATCCTCAATGCCTGATATATCTTTATTTTTAGCAAGTCCTAATGTTCTTCTTATAAGCACGCATCCTGCAAAACCAACAGCATCTCTAAATATTCTATTTAATACAGTTTTTATATATTCTTCTGAATGTTTTTTTCCTTCTTCGTATTGCCAATACAAAGGCTTAGTTTTTTCTAAATGACTTTTCCATAGAACTTCAAATTTAGTTAAAGTTCCAGTAAGCATATATTTAGCAGTATCAAAAAGCCATTTCCTATATTCTTTTGAGTTAGTTCCTAATCTTTTTTGATGATATTCATGCGAAATATAAGCCATAAAGAAATTAGCCATAGCCTTTCCAATATCAAACCCAATAGGACCATAGAATGCAAACTCAGGGTCTATTACATAAGTTTCTTCCTCATTTCCCATAAAACTTCCCAAATGAAAATCTCCATGAAGAAGTGCTTCTGACTTAGTCATAAAAGCATATTTCATCTCTGCTGCGGCTATTTTTAATTTTGAATCTCTTTGAAATTTTTTTACTTCATCTATATTTAATTCATCATAAAATATATTAGTATCATTATCTTCAAAAGGATGAGTAAAAATAAAATCTTCCGTAAGGCTGCATAACTCAGCATTCATATATTCAACAACAAGAGCTTTTTTTGTTTTTGAATCCAAATAATAATCAGAAGTGTAGAATAAAGTTTTTGAAAGGAAGTCTGTTAAATCTTCAGCTGCTTTAGGAAATTTTTTGCCTTCTATAATTTCTCCTCTTAAAACTTTATGCTTATTTAAGTTCTGCATTATAACAACGCACATATCTTCAGAAAAATAATATACATTAGGAACTAAATTCGGACATAATTTATATTGTTCTTTGAGGGCTTTAATTTCTATTTTCATTCTGTCTTTTTCTAATGGATAGCTTTCTCCTACGCATCTTAAAAAAGGTACAGATTGTTTTAATATCACAGTTTCTTTATCATTATTTTTATTTGTGATGCTATATACAAAATTTAAGTTTCCATCTCCAATTTCTTTGATAATTAAATCATCAAAGCTTGAGAATATATTTTTCATTTCATCTATAGTTTTTAAATAATCTATAATTGTGTTTATATTTAATTGTTTATAAGACATATATAAAAACTCCTTTTATTTATTAGTTTAAATAGTTATTTTAAATCAAAAGCCTTTTTTAAGCTTTCTCTATATGGAGGCTTTATTATTCCTTTTTCTGTGATAAAACCTGTTATAAGCTCACTAGGTGTAACATCGAATGCTGGATTTCTCACTTTAATATTTGAAGGAGCAGTTTGAACACCATAAAAATTTATCACTTCTTTGGCATCTCTCTCTTCAATTATTATATCGCTTCCTGTTTTTGTATTTAAATCAAAAGTAGTAGAAGGACAAGCAATATAAAAAGGTATATTAAAATGTTTAGCTAAAATAGCCACTCCCATAGTACCTATTTTGTTAGCAGCATCTCCATTCTCAGCAACCCTGTCGCATCCTACTATCACTAAATCAATAAGCCCTTTAGACATTATAAAAGCAGCCATATTATCGCATATCAAAGTAACATCTATTCCAGCATCTTGCAGCTCAAAACTTGTTAGCCTAGCCCCCTGAAGAAGAGGTCTAGTTTCATCAGCATATACTCTTATCTTTACTCCATTTTTATGTGCCGTATACATCGGAGCAAGTGCTGTTCCTATTCCGCTTACTGCTAATCTTCCTGCATTGCAATGAGTGAGTATGCCTGTATTATCTTTTAAAAGTTCAGCTCCATATTCACCTATTTTTTGACATATATCAATATCTTCAGAATGTATCTTTTTAGCTTCATTTTCAAGCATGTTGTATAATTCTAAAGAAGTTTTGTCTTTCTTATTATTTATAGCATTAAACATTCTATTTAAAGCATAGCTTAAATTAACCGCCGTTGGTCTTGATGAGTTTAAATATTTAGCTCTCTTTTCTACAAAACTAATAAAATCATCGCTTGATAATTTTGTCTCTTTTTTTAAATCTATTAATAAAGAATAAGCAGCGGCAACTCCAATAGCAGGAGCCCCTCTTACCTTTAACTCTTTTATAGCGTTATAAGAATCTTCAATACTTGATAATTTTATTTCCTTGACAGTTACAGGCAATAATGTTTGATCAAGTATATATAATTCATCATCGCTCCATCTTATTGTAGGTATATTCGGCATTCATACTCTCCTAATTTTTTT
>NZ_SRZM01000172.1 GCF_019402445.1 Brachyspira pilosicoli | reverse complement strand
CTTAATGCCTGAAATGTATAAAATGATATCCCTACAGGAAGCACTATATCAAAAGGCTTTTCTACTAGCTCTATATTTAATGCCGCTAACAAAATATTAATATTCTGAAGTAAAAAGTCAAAATACTTAAAAAACACAAGTATTGCAATATTTATTATAAAACTAAATGCCACAACTATTCTTTTATATTTTAATTTCTCTATTAATATACCGCTTAAAAAAGTTACAACAGTAGAAGTTGCCATTAATAATGCATATTTAGGATTCCAAAACATGTAAAAGATATAACTTGCTATAAACAAACAAATATATCTTAATTTTTTTGGAAATATCCAATATAAAATAAGCGTTATAGGAAAAAATATCAAAAAGTCCGTAGAATTAAACAGCATTTATATAACTCATCATAAAATATACATTTATAACTAAAAAAATCTTTAATTGTAATATAATCAAAAGTTAATTTAATAAGATTTTTAATTAAATTATAGTGCAGTATATTATTATAAAACTAAATATATTACAACTTATTTAATAAAAAGCAGTAAAAAACTACATAATATTATACTTGACTTTTTTTAAAATATTAATAATATTTATACACAAATAAATTAAACTATATTTTAAACATTGTGGATACTTTATTTACAGAAAAACTAAATCAGCTTTTATCCCATGTCTCTTTAATAGATATATTAAGAGATAGATATAAAGTTATATCTAGAGGCGGAAGTCAATACACCGTTCAATGCCCCTTTCATAAAGATGGTCAAGAGGCAAATCCTTCTATGTCTGTTGATGATTCTAAAGGTATATATAAATGCTTTACATGCGGTGCTAAAGGAAACGTATTTACATACCTAAAAGAAAAAGAGGCTATGGATTTTAAAGAGGCTGTAAAATACCTTGGTAATAGATTTTCTATTGACACTAGTAATTTCTTCTCTCAAAAAAACAAACATAAAGACCAAATTTTTGTAGAAAGCAAAAGAATAAATAAAATAGCCTGCAATTTCTTTGGTAAAAATCTTCTATTAAAGAATAATAATGGAGAATATTTTTATAAAGAAGCTATAGATTATCTAAAAAAAAGAAAAATACCATTTTCAATTATAAAAGAGTTTAAAATAGGATATGCTCCTCCAAGCTGGAATGCTTTGATTAGAGCTTTAAATGAAAACAATATAAGCACAAACAATATAAATGCATTAGGATTAGCAAGCATAAGCAAAAATAATCCAAATCATTTTTATGACACATTTATAAATAGAATAATGTTTCCGATAATCAATGAAAAAGAGGAGATTATAGGCTTTGGAGGAAGAAGCATTGATGGAAAAGAGCCTAAATATTTAAACTCAAAAGAGAGCTTAATATTCAAAAAGAAATCTGCTCTATACGGCATAAATATAGCTAAAACACATATAATGAAGAAAGATGAAGTTATATTAGTGGAAGGCTATATGGACACAATTGCTTGCCACAAAATGAATATAAAAAATGTTGTTGGAAGCTTAGGTACTGCCATCACAGAAGAACATGCAAAAGAAATAAAAAAATACACCAACAATGTAGTTTTAGCTTTGGATAATGATGAAGCTGGACAAAAAGCCACTAAAATGGCTATATTAACACTATTGAAGTTTGATTTAAAATTGACTATACTATTGGTAGAAACAACCAAAGATTTAGATGAGTTTTTTACTATAAATAATGCTAATGGTTTTGATATACTATATAATAAAAAACTTGCTTGGTATGATTTTTTGTTAAAAACATCAACAAATAAGGATATATCATTACTTACTATAGAAGAAAAACTCCATATAGTAAAGTTATTTTATAATTATTTAGATGTTTTGAAAAGTGAGACGGAAAAACAAATGATAATCTCTCATGTTTCATCAGAACTTTCTATTGATAGAGATGCTTTCAATAGAGATTATTTAAGAACTTTAACTAATAAAGTTCAAAATACAAAAGTTGTTTCTGCTTTACAAAAACCTATAAAAGATAACAAATTTTACTATGAAAATAGTTTAATATATTTACTTGCTTTGAATCCATCTTTAATAAAAGAGGCAGAGAAAGAGATAGGTGTAGATCTTATTAAAAAAGATATCACAAGGGAATTTTATATAAGGCTCTTAACTCTTAATAAAGATGCAACAGCTGAAGATGCTCTTAATGTATTAGGCAATGAGCATATAGCTAATCAGATAAGAAGCAAGGAAAAGTTGTATAGTGATAATATACAAGAAAAATTAGAGGAGCTTATTGTAAAGATAAAAAGCGGGGATATAGACTATAGGAGAGAGGAAGTATTAAAAACTACAACACTCCAAAGTAATGAAGGATTTGAAGCTATATGTAATAAAGCCCGAGAAATACATTTACTAAATAAGCAAAAGGAAAAACTATATCAAGGAAGTGATTATGATGATTGAAGAGGATTGCGATCTTCTAATTAAGAATAATGAAAAAATTAGAAAATTGCTTGAAAAAGGAAACGCTAACAAATATCTTACATTCAAAGAGATTAATGCTGCCATAGACAATATGGATACGGATGTAATGGATATACTTTTTCAATTATTAAGTGCTAGAAAGATTGCCATAGTTGAAGACAAAAGGGAATTTGAAAGTCTTTCTAAAAATCAAAATAAAATTGATGATGCTGCAAGGTTTATACATGTAGAAGATAAAGTTGGAAATAATGATGACCCTATAAGACTTTATCTTAAAGAGATTGGCAAAGTTGATCTTCTTACTCATGATGATGAGGTAGAATATTCTAAAAAAATAGAACTTGGTGAATCTGAAATAGAGTCTATTATATTAAATACTCACTTAGTAGTTGGAGAAGTTTTAAACACTATTAAATGTGTACATAGTGGAAAAGTATCTATACATGAGATATTAGAGCCGCCAAGAATATATAATGTATCCACACAAGAAAAAAGAAAATTAGAGAGAAAATATAAAAACTTTGAAAAAGAATATGTTGATTTAGCAGAAAAATATTTAGCTTTGGATAAAAGAATAAAAAAAGCTACTACACAAAAAACTATAAAAACTCTCACAAATGAACAAAGTGAGATAAAAGAAAATATAGTTAAGTTATTAGGCAAAGTAAAACTTAATAGAATGGAAATAGATAGAATTGCAGAGAAATTAAAGTTTTATTTGCATAGAATTAATCAGATAGAAGAGTATTTTGAGAAATTAAAAAAGAGATACGGCAAAGAGATAAGTGATTTTGAAAATTACTATAATGAAATTGAAAGCGGAAATAAAAAAATATATACTAGACTCGTTGATGAGTTTAATATAACTCCAGAAGCTATAAAAGCGGTATTAACAAGTTTTCATAATTCTCAAGTTCGTATGGCTGATATTTATGATGAAGTTCGTACAGATAAAGAAACTTTAGTTGAATGGGTAAGAAAAATTGATTCTTCAAGAAGAAAAATAGCTCAAGCAAAAGACCATATTGTTAAGGCTAATTTAAGACTTGTTATATCTATAGCAAAAAAATACACTAACAGAGGTCTTCATTTCTTTGACTTGGTACAAGAAGGAAATATTGGTCTTATTAAGGCTGTTGATAAGTTTGAATACAAAAAAGGATACAAATTTTCAACATATGCAACTTGGTGGATTCGTCAGGCTATTACTCGTTCTATAAGCGATCAAGCTAGAACTATAAGAGTACCTGTTCATATGATAGAACAAATCAATAAAGTAACTAGAGTATTAAGACAATATATGCAGCAGTATGGAAGAGAGCCTTCTATACAAGAAATAGCAAGAGCTTTAAGCTGGCCTGAAAGCAGAGTTAAAAGCGTAAGAAATGTTGCAAAAGACCCTGTATCTTTAAATGCCCCTATTGGCGATGAAGAAGATACCATACTTGGAGAACTTATTGAAGATAAAGAGTTTGAAAGCCCTCAAAACATTACTACATTCAAAATCTTAAGAAAGCATATAGATTCTTTGCTTGATAATTTGCCTGAAAGAGAACAGAAAGTTATTAGAATGCGTTATGGATTAGATGATGGATACAATCATACTTTAGAAGAAGTTGGATATGTATTTAAGGTTACTAGAGAGCGTATAAGACAGATTGAAGCTAAGGCTATAAGAAGATTAAGAGCTACTTCCAAAAAGAAAGAGTTAAAAGAGTTTTTAGATTCTTAAAAAATTCTTATAAAAATAAAAGGGAGATTAATTAATCTCCCTTTATTATTTTCTTATTTTGTATAAAGATTTTCTATTTGGTCTTTATATTCTTCCATTATTTTATGTCTTTTTATTTTTAATGATTGAGTAAGCATGCCATTTTCTATAGTAAAGTCTTTGCTTGTTATAATAAGTTTAGATATAGTTTCATAAGGTCTAAAACCATTTTTACTATTAACTAATCTGCTTAATTCATGCTTAATGAGTTTAACAACATCTTTAGAGTTTTCCATATTATTTTCATCATAATGTATTTTATGTTTGTCCAAAAACTCTTTAACATTATCTTTATCTATTACAACTATAGCACCTGTAGAAGCTTTATCCTGACCTACAAGCATTATTTGAGAAATATATTTAGATTCCATAGCTTTATTTTCTATAGGCTGAGGCTCTACATTTTCACCTGTTAGAAGAACTATAGTCTCTTTTGCTCTTCCTGTAAGCACTATTTCTCCTTGCTTTGTATAAGCTCCTAAATCTCCAGAATTAAAGAAACCATCTTTTTTAGCCTGTCTTGTTAATTCTTTATCTTTATAATACTCTTTAAAAATATTAGGTCCTTTAATATAGCAAACACCTAATTCACCGTCTTTACAAATATTTCCATTTTTATCTCTAACTTCTATTTGTACCTCTGGAACAGGTGCTCCGCAAGTTCCTCTATAGTTTTTAAAAGGAGACCTTAAAGTTACAACAGGGGCAGTTTCTGTAATCCCCCAACCAACAACCAAATTAATTCCAGTAGCTTCTATAAAATCTTCTATATACATAGGTAAAGCTCCGCCTCCTGATATAGTTAAGCGAAGTCTACCTCCTGTAAGTTCTTTTATCTTTTTATAAACTAATTTTTGTGCCATTTTATGACTCATAGGGTCTAATGGCAATATATCATATTCTATCTTTTTGCTTTCTTTCTTTTCATCTCCAAGAAGATAAATCATATTATTTTGGTATCTTAAATTTCTTATATATCTAATAGAGCCTTGTATAAAAGATTTAACCATCATTTTTACAGCAAGAGGTTTTTTGTCTATATTTTTCATCACACCATTATATATATTAACCCAAATAGCTGGCACTGATATAAATATATCAGGCTTCTCCTCAACAAAATCATTTTTTAAATCTCTTTTATTAGTGATAGCAGTGAAACACCCACAAATAGCAGTAACATAAGAGATTGTTCTCTCATATATATGCCATATAGGAAGAACGGTTAAAAGTTTCTCTCCTCTTTGAAGTTTTATTATATCAGGCAACACTCTCACATTATGTAAAATATTTCCATGAGTAAGAATTACGCCTTTAGGTTTGCCTGTTGTACCTGATGTATATATTATAGTAGCTGTATCATCATTATTAAGCTTTGAAGCTTTTTTTACAGCAAAGTCTTTATCACCATTTAAAGCCTCTTCTCCAAACTCTAAAAACTTACTAAATGAATAAATGTTATTTCTAGGTTCATGAATAGAATTATCTAAAACAATTATAAGCTGTATTTTTTTAGAAGATTTATCTATTTTATTTAATACATACTGATTTTCTACTATTACAGCCAATGAATCACTATGCTCTATTATATAATTTAATTCCTCAGATGTAGAATCATTTCCTCTAGGAACATCTGCTGAGCCTATAGCCAAAAGTGCCATATCACATATAAACCACTCTATACGGTTTTCTGAAAATATAGCAACATGCTTACCAGATAATCCTTTTACATCAAATGCCTTAGCAATAGCATTTATCTTATCATATATTTTTTCATATACTATAGTTACTTTTTCACCATTATTGTTCCTATATCTATAAATAGGGCTTTGAGGTATTTTTTTTACAGTATCAAAAAAAGCACTAGGTATAGAACTATATTCTTCCATAAATCCCCCAATCATAATTTTTTAAAATAGTTAATTATTACTATATTATAAAAATAATTACTTTTAACTATAATAATATATATAAAAAAATATTACAAGTGATTTTCAATATACTCTAAAATACTTGAGCAGTAACTCTCAACTTTAAAAATTGATAAAATATTATTAGATAGTAATTTTCTTTTTATATTGCTATTGTTAATATATACTTCATAAATAGCATTAGATATATCATTAACACTATTCATATCGCAAGAAATACTGCAATCTTTAGCAACCTCATAAACCCCAGAATATTTTGAAATAATTGAAATACAAGAAGAGTAAAGAGCCTCTATAACCGTAAGCCCAAAAGGTTCATTAACAGCAGGCATAATAAGAGCGTAACTTCTGTTTAATAAATCCTTCTTCTCTTCATTGCTTATAAAACCAAGAAAGATAATGTTTCTCTCCATTCCAATATTAGAAACTAATTTTTTTAATTTCTCTTCATACCTACCCTTACCCGCTATCATAAACTTTAAATCTTTATTATCAATCCTCTCTAAAAAGCTCTTAAAAGCAATAATAGCATTTTCTAGATTCTTAACTTTCTCTAACCTTCCAACATAAAAAAAATGTTCTGCATTTTTTATATTTATAACTTCATCAAAACCTGTTACACAAGGATATATAATTTTACTTTCTCTATTATAAACACGCTTTACAGAATTTGAAGTTCGCTCACTATTAGCCATTATATAATCTATAATGCTCACCCCTAACCTATCTAGCTTCATAGTATAACGAGCAATAAAATCTAAAGTCTTTTGTTTAGCCTTATAGCTTTCATCATCTTCGCCATAAAGCCTCACACTTGGTTCATGGCAATACCAAAAACTTTTAGGAAGATTTATAGAATTATTTTTAGCATATTTATAAGCTAAACCAAAAAATATAGTTGCTGGAAAATTATGAATTAGTACAGCATCATAATCTTTTAATTGATAAGCTAAAAATTTCGCAGTTTTTCTAAAAATAAATGGATTTAAAGTTATATCTGTTTTTATTTGTTTAATATAGCTTGGAACATTTTCTCTTAACTTATAAGTATAAATAGTAGATTCAATATTATACTTCTTATAAAAATGCTTAGCTGTAGCAAGTATTACATTTTCTGCCCCGCCATTATATCCAAAAGTAGGATGCATTATAGCTATTTTTTTAATCTTCATTTTAATATAATAATTTATTTTTTAATAACTTACAATATTAAAAAAATTAATA
>NZ_SRZM01000171.1 GCF_019402445.1 Brachyspira pilosicoli | reverse complement strand
ACTTTTTGCAACTTTGACGAAGTCCACAGCGTATAGCTACGGGAAAAAGTTGAATAAAAAACTTAATTATAATATAAGTATGCAATAAAAAAGGCTTAATGGCAAATCAATACCACTTAAGCCTCTCAAACTATTTAATAGCAAACTATTATTTTGCTGCTTTAGCTAAAACATATCTATTATCACCATCTACTTTACCTTTAGCTATTTGTATTAATAATTCTTTAAACTCATTAAGTACTTCTTTTTCATTATCACCATCAACTACATATAAAACTCTATTATCTCCTTCTCCAGTCATAAAATATATTTCATAATCAGTATCGTAATCACCTTTTTCCATATTTTTAACTATACAAGCATTTCTACTATAATCAGTACCTGTTTCTGGAAGAGGCATTGCTGTACCAAATATATTTCCGCTACCAGCCGGTACTTGTATATCTTTTTGCCATACTAATTTAGAATAATCATCTCTTCCGTCTAATACTCCATTTTCATATTCTCTTTCAACCATTTCTGAATCAGAGTCAAAGAAAATATAAGTTTCTTCTGTTTCTGGTCTTCCATCGTCCCAACCGCTTTCAACACTTACCCAAGTAGTGCTATATAATCTTTCTAATAAATTATATGTACCAGTTTCTTCAGTTGTTACTTCTGTAATATTACCTGTTGTAATATCAGTAGAAGATGCACCGCCCTGATTAGCTTGAGCTGATACTGAAAGAGCTAGGCTTTGCTGAGCACTTACTGATGTACCTTTTAAAGTTTGTTTAGACATACTTGGTATATTTGCACTTACAGTAGACTCTGTAGCTCCGCCTGCAGCATTTTTATCAGCACATGAAATTGCCGCCATTGATATTATTGACAATATTAATAAAAATTTTTTCATTGTATTTCCTCTCCTTCATTGTTCTTTATTGTTGTTTATGTATATATTATAAACAAAATAAACCAATTTGTAAAGTTTATTTTACTATTTTTTTGAAAAAATTAAGTTTTTTTTACTATTTTTCTATGAATTGCGATATTTTTTTACTATATTTTTATATATTTTACTTGTTTTTACTTTTTTATAACAATAAAATAAAGAAATTATACAAACTTTTTTTTATTAATATGGGTTTTAAATATGCAATAAAAAAGGCTTAAGGGTAATCAATACCGCTTAAGCCTCTAAAACTATTTATAAAAGTAAATCATTTTGCTTTTACAGATAACACATATTTATCGCCATAAGCTCTAGGAGAGTTGTTTGCAATATCTTTTATTAACTGCTGTAATTCTCTTGATACTTCATCTTTAGTGTCACCATCAACAATATATAAAGTATCTTGATCTGCTAAATAATAAGCTTCAAATTCAGTATCTCTATCATTATCATTCATTTCTTTATTTTGAACTATACAAGCATTTCTACTTTTTTCACCTGATAAATTTGCTATACTTCCATTGTTAACAGTAATATCAGCAACCCAAGTTAATGTAGAATATTCATCTCTACCATCTAATACACCATTTTCATATTCTCTTTGAACCATTTTTGAACTAGGGTCAAAGAATATAAAAGTTTCTTCTGTTTCTAATTTACCATCATCATAATCACTTTCTGATTGATACCAAGTTGTAGAATAAAGTCTTTCTAAAACATTATAAGTTCCACTTTCAGGATTAGTATTTTCTCCTAATGTAACATCTCCAGATGCTTGAGCAGTTACTTGAGCTGATACCGAAAGAGAAACACTACTTTGAGTATTAGGTGTTCCATCTCTTACAGATTTGTTTATACTAGGTATATTTTTAGTAACTAAACTTTCTGTAGCTCCGCCTGCTCCATTACTATCAGCACAGGAAATAGCTGCTACTGATATTATTGACAATATTAATAAAAATTTTTTCATTGGATTTTTTTCCCCTTCATTGTTGTTTATGTATATATTATAACACATCAACATACACTTTGTAAAGTTTTTTTAATATTTTTTTAAAAAAATTAAGTTTTTTTTACTATTTTTTATAGTTTTTTACTTTTTTTTACTTTTCAAAGTAATAAACATAAAAAAAGCCCATATTAAAAATACAGGCTTAATAATATAATTTTTTATTTGTTTATTTTTATTTTTCAGTATCTGCAGGTACTACAGCCAAATCGCTTACCTTAGCACCGTCAGAAATATTAACTATTTTTACACCCTTAGCGTTTCTTCCTAACTCTGGTATAGAATCAGCCTTTATCTTTATAGTCATGTCATCTGTAGTAACAACCATTATCTCATCTTTGTCGCCTACAGTTTTTACGCTAACTACATTTCCTGTTTTATTGTCTGGCTTAATATAAATCTGACCCTTTCCGCCTCTTCCTTTAGCATTAAACTGCTTAGAAGAAAGTCTTTTACCTATACCATTCTCAGTGATAACTATTAATGACTCACCTTTATGTATGCCGTTTCCAGATACACAAATATCATTGTCATCTAAAGTAATACCCTTAACACCAGCAGCAGCACGTCCCATATTTCTTACTTTCTGCTCATTTATTCTCAAAGCAAGACCAGAAGCAGTAGTCATAATAAAGTCATCGCCGCTTTCAACAGCAGATACACCTATAAGCTCATCATTATTCTCTAATGTTAAAGCAAGTATACCCCTCTTCTTAGCATTCTCAAGATGTTTAAGCTCCATCTTCTTAATAGTACCCATCTTAGTAACCATTATAATAGATTGTTTAGGGTTAAAGTCAGATACTGTAAAGTAGCTTGTAATCTTTTCATCTGGTGCTAAATTAAGTATAAACTTTATGCTCTTACCTTGTGAAGTTTTTGTTAGAGCAGGAATCTCATGCACCTTCATCCAGAAAGCCTTACCTCTGTCAGTAAATATAAACAAATAATCTTTAGTAGAAGCAACGAATAAATGTTCTATATAATGTTCGCCTTGAGATTTTCCGCCTTGTACACCTACTCCGCCCCTTCCTTGAGTACGATAGCTTGAAGCAGGTACTCTCTTAATAAAGCCTTGAGTAGTGATAGATACTGCAACATCTTCATCATGAATCAAATCTTCTTCATCAATTTCAGTATCATTAGTTTTGCCTATTATCTCACTTCTTCTGTCATCGCCGTATTTTTCTGCTATGTTTTTAAGTTCATCTTTGATAACAGCAAGTATCTTTTCTGGGTGAGCAAGCAAGTCTTCACAATAAGCAATAAACTCTCTTAACTGTTGTAACTCTTGTTCTATTTTGAGTTTTTCTAAAGCAGTTAAACGTTTAAGAGGCATATCGAGTATAGCTTGAGCTTGTTTTTCTGATAGCTTAAACTTACTCATTAAAGTGTTTCTTGCAGCTTCTGTGTTTTCACTCTGCCTAATTATTCTTATAACCTCTTCAATATTAGCCTGAGCTATTAATAAGCCCTCTAATATATGTGCTTTTGCTTTAGCTTGATTTAAATCATATTCTGTTCTTTTTGTTATAACTTCAACTCTATGATCAACAAAATATTTTATAAGCTCTTTTAAGTTTAATACTTTAGGCTCGCCATTAACCAAAGCAAGATTAATTATACCAAAAGTAATTTCTAAATCAGTATGCTTCCAAAGCTGATTTAAAACAATCTGAGTAGCAACACCCTTTTTAAGCTCTATTATAAGCCTAATTCCAGACCTATTGCTTGACTCATCTCTAATATCAGCAACACCCTCAATTTTACCTTGTTTAACTAATTCAGCAATCTTTTCATGCAAAGTGGTCTTTACAACACCATAAGGAAGCTCTTTTACAACAATAGCCTCTCTGTCTTTTTTTGTCTCTTCTATTTCAAGCCTAGCTCTTAATTTAATTCTTCCTTTACCAGTAGTATAAGCCTCTTTAATGCCCTCTTTACCGTATATAATTCCAGCAGTAGGAAAATCAGGACCTTGTATATAACGCATCAAGTCTTTAATTTCAGCATCTTGATGGTCTATATAATAAACAATTGAATTAACAACCTCTTTTAAGTTATGAGGAGGCATATTAGTAGCCATACCAATAGCAATACCCATACTACCATTAACTAAAAGCTGAGGCACTGTTGCAGGAAGTACAGAAGGCTCGGTTCTAGAATCATCAAAGTTTGGTACAAATTTAACAGTTTCTTTTTCTATGTCATTAAGCATCTCTTCTGCGAATTTAGTCATTCTCGCTTCAGTATAACGCATAGCAGCAGGAGGGTCATCGTCCACAGAACCAAAATTACCCTGTCCGTCTACAAGCAAATAACGCATAGAAAAGTCTTGTGCCATTCTCACCATAGTACCGTAAACAGCAGCATCTCCGTGCGGGTGATAACGTGCCAACACTTCACCAACCGTAGCAGCCGACTTCTTGTATGGCTTATCATGCGTTAAATTAGCATCATACATCGCATAAAGTATTCTTCTATGCACAGGCTTAAGTCCGTCTCTTACATCAGGCAAAGCCCTTGACACTATAACACTCATAGCGTAATTTAAATAAGATTCTTTTAATTCATTTTCTATAGAAATATGATCAACTCTTTTTAGAATATCTTTTGTTAGTGTAGAATATTTTCTCTCTTCAGTATTATCATTATTATTCTTTTTTACAGCCATAGAATTTTATCCTTAAAAAATGTTCTTACTATTATAACATTTTAGCAATAAAAATCAAATAAATAATAATGAAGAAAAATATAAAAAAGGCATATACTTAAAAAAGCATATGCCTTTATAACATTTATTATAACCAATATTTTATTTTATATTATATTTTTGTATAATTTTATTTTTATAAACTTCAGCCTGCGTTCCATAAATAGCCTGTATTCCATTTCCAGCCCTCAAAACCTTTTTAGAATTAAGAGAAGTCCAAACATCATCACTAGCAACTTTACTAGGATCTTTTACAGTAACTCTTAATCTAGTTATACAAGCATCTATATTATCTATATTTTCTATTCCTCCAAGAGCTTCTACTATAGAATCTATTATACTATCATCATCATTAGAAATAGCCTCATTTGTTTTAGTACCCTCTCTTTCATTATAGTCAGCTCTTCTATACAATTTAACTTCACTGCCTGATCTTCCAGGTGTTGCAAAATTAAATTTAATTATTAAAAATCTAAATATAAAATAATAAACAACCGCATATACTGGTCCTAATATCAATATCCACTGATAAGAAGTTTTACTTATTCCCTGTAATAATCCAAAGAATGTAAAGTCAATTAATCCTCTTGAGAATGTAATACCTACAGCAACATTTAACATATACATTAACATATATGCTAAGCCCTCTAAAATAGCATGCACAACATATAAAGGAGGAGCTATAAATAAGAATGTAAACTCTAAAGGCTCAGTAATACCAGTTAAAAAAGAAGTTAAAGCAGCAGATAATAAAATACCTTTTGCCTTTGTTTTATTTTCATCATCAGCCACATGATACATAGCTAAAGCAGCAGCAGGCAAACCAAACATCATAGGTAAAAATCCGCCTGTCATAGTTCTAGTAGCAGCAGCACTAAAATGTGTTACTGTAGGGTCAGCTAATTGAGCAAAGAATATTCTCTGTCCGCCAGCAACTAATTGTCCACCTACTTCTAATACACCGCCTAATTCTGTATACCAAAATAATGGATATATAGCATGGTGAAGCCCAAATACATTTAATATCCTCATAGCAAAACCATAAAAGAATGTTCCAATATATCCAGTAGCAGCAAACAATTCACCAGCTTTCACTATAACTCCAAATATACTAGGCCATATAAAAGGAAATATAGCAGCTAATGGTATAAAAAATACCATAGTTAAAACAGCAACAAATCTATTACCACTAAAGAATGCTAAATAATCAGGTAATGTTTGATTGGCAAATTTATTAGTGATAAAAGCAGATAATAAACCGCATATAATACCGCCGAATACTCCTGTTTGTAATGTAAATATTCCTAACTCTCTAGCATATAAAGCAGCAGTACCAGCAGCCTCTCCAGCACTCATACCAGCTGCCATTAGAGCATCTACTGTTGTATTATCTGGGGTATGACCTTGGAATCTTAATATAACTCCTATAACTGTATGAAACAATAAAAAACCTACCACAGCAGAAAGAGCAGCAGTTTCTTTACTCTTATTTGCCATACCTATAGCTATACCAACTGCAAACAAAAGAGGTAAATTAGCAAATACAAAATTACCAGCATTAAATAATAATACTAATATATAATTTAATGGAGTACCTGTTTTCAAAAATGTTAAATTATATGTCTCTATCAAAGTTGGACTTGTAAAAGCACCACCTACACCCAATAATATACCAGCCATAGGGAGTATTGCAATAGGCAGCATAAATGACCTACCTATTTTTTGAAGCAACGCGAATGAATTCTTCATCATATCAAATTTTCTCCTAATTTATTTTTTAAAAATCATTATAACATAATAAAGAAAAAATGGTACAAAAATATAATTTTTTAGAATATTTATTATAAAGTTTCTATGGCTTTTACAAATTTTTCAGCTATCTGCTTAGGTCTGGTTATAGCTCCTCCAACAACAACAGCTAATGCCCCCATCTCTATACCCTTTTTTGCCTTTTCAGGTGTATCTAAATTACCTTCACCAATAACAGGTATTTTTACAGATTTTAATACTTGCTCTAGAGTAACTAAAGGCTCATTTCCCTTTGTATAATCAGTATATCCACATAATGTAGTGCCTACTATATCAATTCCTACCTCTTCAGCATAAACAGCCTCAGATACATCTGATATATCCCCCATTATGATTTGATTAGGATATTTTTCTTTTATAGCCTTTACAAAATCTTTTAATTGAACTTTATCTGGTCTTTCTCTCTTAGTAGCATCTATTGCTATTATGTCAACTCCTTCTGCACATAATTCATCTATTTCTTTCATAGTAGGAGTTATATATACATTACAATCTCCATAATTCCTCTTTATTATACCTATTATAGGAAGATTAGTATTTTTTTTAATTTCTTGTATATCTACAACAGTATTGGCTCTTATTCCACCTGCACCTGCCTGAGTTGCTGCCAAAGCCATTCTACCCATTATAAAAGAACTAAATAATGGCTCATCTTCCAATGCCTGACAAGATACTATAAGTTTACCCTTTATTTTTTTGAACACTTCATTCATAAAAGACTCCACAATTTTTATTAAGATAGTAAAATTATATAATATACCAAAATTATTTCAAAC
>NZ_SRZM01000170.1 GCF_019402445.1 Brachyspira pilosicoli | reverse complement strand
TTGGTTCTTTGACGAAGTCCGCACCGCGTAGCTGCAGGAAAAAGAATAAGAAAATCTTAAAAAACAATAATCTTCGTATATATCAAGCAAGCGATAAAGCCACTTCCATCATATTAGTAAAAGTTTTCTCTCTCTGCTCTGCTGTTGTAGCTTCTCCTGTAACTAATGAATCTGATATAGTTACCATACAAAGAGCATTCACTCCTGCATATGCCGCATTCATATATAAAGCAGCAGCTTCCATCTCTACAGCTAATACACCCATTTTTGCCCATTTAGGTGTAGCATTGTTAGCCCCATAAAATACATCAGATGATACAATATTACCTACATGATAATTTATTTTCATATCATCAGCCTTATTAACAGCCTTTCTAAGTAAATCATAACTAGCAATAGGAGCATAAGTGCCAGGAAGTTCATACTGTAAAGCATAATTAGAATCAGTACAAGCTCCCATTCCTATAACCAAATCTCCAATATGAAGCTTATCAACTAAAGCCCCAGCAGTACCAATACGTATTAAATTCTTACAATCGTAAAAATGTATAAGCTCATAAGAATAAATACTGCAAGAAGGCATTCCCATACCAGTACCCTGAACAGAAACTCTTTTGCCTTTATATGTTCCAGTATATCCAAACATATTTCTTACACTATTATACTGCTTTACATTCTCCAAAAAATTCTCAGCTATAAACTTAGCTCTAAGTGGGTCCCCTGGAAGAAGAATAGTTTCTGCAATGTCGCCTTTGTTTGCTGATATATGCGGTGTAGCCATAATATATAAACTCCTTTTTTAATATAATTAATTATAACAAATAAAACTTTAATATATATATCAAAGTTTATCAACATCTATTTCTGCCACAGAATTAAATACATAATTTGGTTTATAAGGGAACTCTTTTAGCATCTCCATTTTTGTAACTCCAGACAATACTAAACAAGTTCTCATTCCAGCACCAAGCCCTCCAAGTATATCAGTATCCATTCTGTCGCCTATCATCACAGTATTTTCGCTATGTGCATTAATTTTATTTTTAGCAATAGACATCATAATTGGATTAGGCTTACCTACTATATAAGGCTTTTTTCCAGTGGCAGTTTCTATAGCAGCAAGTATAGGTCCAACTGCTGGTATAAGCTCTCCATCTGGAGCAGGGTCTGTTATGTCTGGATTACAGCCTATAAACCTTGCACCTTTATTTATAAGTGAAACAGCCTTTTTAAGCATATCAAAATTAAAAGCACTTGTCTTACCAACTACAACATAATCAGGATTAACATCATTTATACTATATCCTATATTATAAAGCTCGCTTACTAATCCGCCTGTACCTATCACATAAGCACTTCCATTCTCTTGCTGAGTCTTTATAAACTTTGCTGTTGCCTGTGCTGCTGTAAAAAAATGTTTCTCTTCTAAACCATCTATGCCAAGAGATTCTAATTTTCTTTTTAAATCAATTGGTGTTTGTTCTGCATTATTTGTTAGAAATAAAAAAGATACATTTTTCTCTAAAAGCATATTAACAAAATCTTTAGCACCATCTATTAAATTA
>NZ_SRZM01000017.1 GCF_019402445.1 Brachyspira pilosicoli | reverse complement strand
GCGTACCCGTAGGGTAAAAACTTTGACGAAATCCGCAGAGCATAGCGGCGGGAAAAACTTGAAGAAAATAAACCTTATATAGAAAATATAGTTACTTGCGTATAAATAAGCGATAATACAATTTGTACTATCGCTTATTAATTTACTAATCTTACTTTTTTATCAAACTGTAATTTGCATTACATCTTCTTCTTTAGCTGAAGAATCTATATCATTATCATTACTCATATCACCGCTTTCTTTGTTGTAAACATGTAATTTGTTATAAAGTTTAACACCAGTACCAGCAGGTATAAGATGTCCGATAATAACGTTTTCTTTTAATCCAAGTAACTTATCAACTTTACCTTTAATAGCAGCATTAGTCAATACTTTAGTAGTCTCTTGGAATGAAGCAGAAGATATAAAGCTTTCAGTATTAAGAGCAGCTTTAGTTAAACCAAGAAGTACAGGCTTACCGCTTGCAGGAGAACCGCCAGCCTCTTCATAGCGCCTGTTTTCTTCTTCAAACTCATATTTATCAACATACTGACCAACAATATATTTAGTATCGCCTGGGTCAATAATCTCAAGTCTTCTAAGCATCTGTCTAATAATTAAAGCGAAGTGCTTGTCGTTAATACCTACACCCTGCTTATTATAAACGCTCTGTATCTCTTCAAGCAAATAAGTTTGTAAAGCCAAATCACCCTGAGTTTCCAATATATCATGAGGGTTAATCTTACCATCACATAATTGAGTACCAGTTTTAACATAGTCCCCATTTCTTACTAATAATTTTTTACCATGAGGAACTAAGTGTTTAGTTTCATCAAACTCGTTTCTAATTTTAACTACTTTTTTACCTTTATGAGAACCGCCAATTTCAACCTCACCGTCAATACCAGCAATAATAGCAGTATCCTTAGGTTTTTGAGCCTCAAGCAACTCTTGTACACGAGGCAAACCACCTGTAATGTCATTACTTTTCTGTTGTACGCGAGTAGTTTTAGCTATAACCTCACCCACTTCAACTTTCTGGTTGTTTTCAACCATAAGCTGAGCACCATTAGGTATATCAGTTTCAAAAATATCATCACCATCAACAATGAGTATTTTAGGCTGCATACTAGCATCTTTAAACTCTTGAATAATCTTAGTAACGTTACCAGTTTGCTCGTCTATAGCCTCAACCATAGTTCTGCCAGTAATGATGTCTTGATATCTTACTATACCAGCTTTTTCAGATATTATAGGTTCATTATAACCATCGAAGCTAGCAATTACTGTATTAGCATCAATAAATACATTCTCATTAACTCTATATTCACTACCTACTTTAATAGGTATATTATGCTTAGCACCTGTAATCATTACATATTTATTATCGCTAGTGATTTTCAAAGTACCATTATGTGTAGCTTTTATATCTTCACCATCTTTTGTAGTAGCAATAACGTCCCCTATAAGCACTTTTGCATTGTTTTCTTTTAATATATCTTTTATAGAGCTTTTTTCCCATTTGTTAAGTACACGTCTTATTAAAAGCTCACCATTTCTTGCTGTAATTTTAACACCGTTAGGTTGTACAACATAGTTAGAGAACTGCTCAATATATATAGGATAGTTAAGTTTAACTTCATTTTCTTCAACAGACTGAGTAGCAACACCACCGATGTGGAATGTTCTCATTGTAAGCTGTGTACCAGGCTGACCAATACTTTGAGCTGCCACAACACCAACAGCCTCACCAATAGAAGCAAGTGTGTTAGTAGATAAGCTTCTACCATAACATTTCTGACAAACACCCATTCTGCTTTCACAAGTAAGAGGGTGTCTTATTCTTATTTTCTCTATGCCAGCCTGCTCTATTCTATCAGCAATCTCTTCTGTAATCTCAGTATTAGCCTCACATATAAGCTCTTTAGTTTGAGGGTGATAAATATGTTCATTACTGAAGAAACCAACAACTCTCTCTTTTAATGATTTTTTAATCTCATCGTATTCTTTAATAGGCTCAATCTCAATACCCTTAACAGTACCGCAGTCATGCTCTGAAACAACAACCCCAATAGCAACGTCAACCAATTTTCTAGTAAGATAACCAGCACTAGAAGTTTTTAATGCAGTATCAGCAAGACCTTTTCTAGCACCGTGAGTAGAGATAAAGTACTCTTGTACAGTAAGACCCTCTTTGAAGTTTGAAATAATAGGAAGCTCTATAATATCACCATTAGGCTTAGCCATTAGTCCACGCATACTAGCAAGCTGTCTTATCTGCTGCTTAGAACCTCTAGCTCCAGACTCTGCCATTATGTATATAGGGTTAAATCCGTCTTGGTCTTGTCTCAAGTTATCCATCATAGCGTCAGTGATTCTACCCTCTACAGCAGTCCACAAGTCTTTTACCTTCTGGCTTCTCTCATCATCTGTAATAATACCGTTCATGTACTGGTCTCTAAGCTGTTCTACCTGTTTAGTAGCCTCTTCAATTTCATGTTTTTTCATTGGAGGAATAAGTATATCAGATACAGATATTGTAGAACCAAATACTGTAGCACTTTGATAACCAAGCTCTTTAATATCATCAAGCATATTAACAGTAGTAGCAGTACCGTGTTTTAAATATACTTCATGAATAAATTTAGCTAAATCTTTACTTCCGAAATCTCTGTTTTGGAATCTAAAGTCCTCAGGTATCACTTGATTAAACTTAATTCTTCCAACAGAAGTTTCAACAAATTTCTCTTCTCCGTCTTTATCTTTCATAAGAACTTTAATTCTAGCTTCAAGCTCAATCAAATTACTATCATAAGCAAGTAAAGCATCTTCAGGAGAAGCAAATACTTTATTTTCACCCTTCATACCACTTCTTAATTTAGTTAAATAACTAATACCAAGAACTATATCCTGAGTAGGGTTAACAATAGGCTCACCATTAGCAGGGTTTAATATGTTATGAGGAGCAAGCATTAAAGTCCAAGCTTCAATTTGTGATTCTGCAGAAAGCGGAGTGTGAACTGCCATCTGGTCACCGTCGAAGTCAGCATTATAAGCGTGACAAACAAGTGGGTGAAGCTGAATTGCTTTTCCTTCAACAAGCACAGGTTCAAAAGCCTGAATACCAAGTCTGTGAAGTGTCGGAGCACGGTTTAAAAGTACAGGATGCTCTTTAGCAATCTCTTCTAATACTCCCCAAACTTCTTCTCTGCCTTCTTCTACAAATCTTTTTGCAGATTTTATGTTATGAGCAGAATTAATCTCAACTAATTTTTTCATTATAAATGGCTTAAATAATTCAACAGCCATTTTTTTAGGAAGACCACATTGATGCATTTTAAGTCTAGGACCGGCAACAATAACTGAACGTCCTGAATAGTCAACACGTTTACCTAAAAGGTTTTGACGGAAACGACCTTGCTTACCTTTTAACATATCTGAAAGTGATTTCAAAGCTCTATTTCCAGGTCCTTTTACAACTTTTTTTCTCTTGCTGTTATCAAATAAAGCATCAACAGCCTCTTGCAACATTCTTTTTTCGTTTCTTATAATAATATCAGGAGCTCTTAAAACTAATAATCTCCTTAAACGAATATTTCTATTTATAACTCTTCTATAAAGGTCATTCAAATCTGAAGTAGCGAATCTTCCACCATCAAGCTGAACCATAGGTCTTAATTCTGGCGGAATAACAGGTACAACATCAAGTATCATCCAAGTAGGGTCATTGCCTGATGATTTGAAATCTTCAAAAATCTCAAGACGCTTTCTAAGTCTTCTGTCAGATTTCTCACCCTTTTTAATCATCTCTTCTCTAAGCTTTCTGATTTCTTCGTCCATATCAAGGTCTTTAAGCATATCACGTATACCTTCAGCACCTATACCAATACGAATATTGTCCCCATATCTATCTAAAGCTTCATTATATTCATCTTCAGTAAGCAAATCACCCTTAGAATAATCACTATCACCCGCATCAATAACAACATATCTCTCAAAATAAAGTACGCTTCTTAAATGAGATATATTCATGTTTAGAAGAAGTCCAATTCTAGAAGGAGTGTTTCTATAATACCAAATATGAGCAACAGGAGCAGCTAACTCTATATGACCCATTCTCTCACGTCTTACTTTGAAATGTGTAACTTCAACTCCACACTTATCACAAACAACACCTTTATAACGTTTGCTTTTAAACTTACCGCAATAACACTCATATTCTTTAGTAGTTCCAAATATCTTCTCACAAAAAAGCCCATCTCTCTCAGGTCTTAAAGTTCTGTAGTTGATAGTTTCTGGTTTTTTAACTTCGCCATAACTCCACTCTCTCATAACCTGAGGACTTGCTATACCTATTTTTATTTGGTCAAAGTTTGTAAATTGCATTAAACTTCTCCTAATTATTTAAAAATCTTAGTTTGTTTTTTAGTTTTTTTCTTTAATTCTTTTTCAGTAGAAGGAAGCTGATTGCCCTCTTCATCGTGAATAGTGATATTAAGACCTAAGCCTCTAAGCTCTTGAACCAATACGTTAAAGCTTTCAGGTATACCTGGAGAAGATATAACATCACCTTTAACAATAGATTCATATATTCTAGCACGACCTGTCATATCATCAGATTTAACAGTTAAGAACTCTTGAAGCATATTTGCAGCTCCATAAGCCTCTAATGCCCACACTTCCATCTCTCCTAAACGCTGACCACCGAATTGTGATTTACCGCCCAAAGGCTGCTGAGTAACAAGTGAGTAAGGACCAGTACTTCTAGCGTGAACCTTATCTTCAACCAAGTGGTTAAGTTTAAGCATATACATGTATCCTACTGCTACATCATTTTTGAAAGGCTCGCCTGTTCTACCGTCAAATAGTTTTACTTTACCAGTAGGATTTAAACCAGCTGATATCATAGCCTCTTTTAATTCATCTTCTTTAGGACCTTCAAATACAGGACAAGCATATTTTAAGCCCATCTTATGACCAGTCCAACCAAGCAACATCTCAATTACCTGACCAATGTTCATACGAGAAGGTACACCAAGAGGGTTCAAACAAATATCTACAGGAGTACCGTCCTCTAAATAAGGCATATCCTCTATAGGCATTATTCTAGCAACAACCCCTTTGTTACCGTGACGACCAGCCATTTTATCGCCTTCTTGTATTATACGTTTCTTAGCTAAGAATACTTTTACTACTTCCTCAACGCCAGGCTTTAATTCATCGCCGTTTTCTCTGCTATAAACTCTTACATCTATAACTGTACCGTCTTTACCATGAGGAACTCTTAAAGAAGTATCTTTTACATCTCTTGACTTCTCACCAAATATTGAATGAAGAAGTCTGTATTCTGGAGTAACCTCTGTTTCACCTTTAGGAGTTACTTTACCAACTAATATATCTCCAGCTTTTACTTTAGCACCTATTCTTACAATACCTCTCTCATCGAGATTTTTGAATGCAGAATCTGGTACATTTGGTATATCTCTAGTAATATTTTCTTTATCTAATTTTGTCTCACGAGCTTCAACTGAAAACTCTTCTATATGAATTGAAGTAAATACATCTTCTTGTACTAATCTTTTGCTTAAAAGAATAGCGTCCTCGAAGTTGTAGCCTTCAAAAATCATGAATGCTGCTAAAACGTTTCTTCCAAGTGCCAATTCACCATGGTCTGTAGCAGGACCGTCAGCTAAAAGACCGCCAGCTTTAACAGTGTCCCCTACATTAACTACAGGTCTTTGATGATAATTAGTATCTTGGTTAGTTCTTTGATATTTTATAAGTTCATAAACATCATAATCATCATCGCTGTTTTGTTTAGTAGGTTTAATAACTATTTCATCATGAACTACTTTTATAACCTTACCAGCTCTTTTTGCATGAACTGCTATTCCTGTGCCAGGCTGACAGATTTTTGCTTCTACTCCAGTACCAACTATAGGTGATTCTGGGAATAAAAGAGGTACACTTTGACGTTGCATGTTTGAACCCATCAAAGCTCTGTTAGCATCGTCATGCTCTAAGAATGGAATAAGTGAGCTTGAAAGTGAAACAATCTGCTGAGGTGAAACGTCCATATACTGTACTTGATCTGGTGTAGAATATGGGAATTCACTTCTATATCTTGTAGAAATAAGATTTTCTTTGAATGTTCCATCTTCATTTAAAGGAGCATTAGCATCAGCAATATGATAACGTTCTTCATCATGTGCTGTTAAATATTCTATCTCATCAGTTACTTTACCATTAACAACTTTTCTATATGGAGTCTCTAAGAATCCATGTTTATTTATTTTAGCGTATGTAGCAAGTGAAACTATAAGACCAATGTTTGGACCTTCAGGAGTTTCAATAGGACATATCTTACCGTAGTGAGTATGGTGTACGTCACGAACCTCAAAACCAGCCCTATCTCTTGTAAGACCTCCGGGACCTAAAGCATTAAGTCTTCTTTTGTGTGTAATCTCTGATAATGGATTGTTTTGGTCCATGAACTGAGATAATTGGCTTGTACCATAAAACTCTTTAATTACTGCTTGTATTACTTTTATGCTTACAAGTGATTGAGGAGTTACAGCTTCCATGTCCTGCATTTGCATTCTCTCTTTAGCTGCTCTCTCCATTCTTGTAAAGCCTGTTTTTATCTGCATAGCCAATAATTCACCAACGCTTCTTATACGTCTGTTGCCTAAATGGTCTATATCATCTAATTGCTCTTCATTTATGAAAACTTTTATTAAAAAGCGAATTGTCTCTATTATATCTTTATGTCTTAAAACCTTATCCTGCTCGCTTTCTGGGAAGTTTAATCTCTTGTTTATTTTGTAACGTCCAACATCACCTAAAGCATAAAGTTTAGGGTCAAATACTAAATCATTACAAGTTTTTACAACGTTCTCAATTAAAGCAGGTTCACCTGGTCTTATTACATTATAAATCTTTGTACAAGCTTCTTTCTGATTTTTTGTAGTGTCTTTATCTAAAGTATTAATTATAGTAACATTGTCTTTTATTGCCTCCATATTTAATACTTCAATTTCATCTATACCGCTCATCAAAAGTCTTTCTGCCAAGTTTTGGTTAATAAGCTCGCCTGGGTTTAAGATGATTTCTTCTGGGTTTTCTTTATCAAATACTGTTGAATATGAGCGTCTTCCTATAAGTGCTGCTTTTTTCTCTTCATCAGAAAGTTTAGCCAAAGATATTTTATCTATTTCATAGAATAATTTTAAAATTTCTTCATTAGTTGTGATACCAATAGCTCTTAAAAATACTGTAACAGGAAGTTTTTTCTTTCTGTCAATTCTTACATACATTATATCTTTTTTGGTATCAAGTTCAAACTCAAGCCAAGTACCCCTATCAGGAATAATCTTAGCTACAAACATAGCATCTCTATCACTACGGTTAAATACAACACCAGGAGACCTATGAATCTGAGAAACAACAACCCTCTCAGCACCGTTAATAATGAATGTACCTCTATCTGTCATAGCAGGTATTTCACCAACAAAAATTTCTTGTTCTATTATTCTTTCTGGGTCTCTTACAGTTAATTGTACTTTTATTTTGAATTGATAAGCATAAGTTTTATCTCTTCTTCTAGCTTCTTTCTCAGATATTTTAGGCTCACCTATAGAATAAGAAATAAACTCTATTTGCATTTTTTCATTAGTTGCCACTATAGGGAATATAGAAGTTAAAACCTCTTGTAAGCCTTCATTTTTTCTTTTATTTTCAGGAACATCTTTCTGAAGGAAGCTTTCATAAGATTCTTTTTGTATAGCGAGGAGATCTGGAGGCTCTATCACAGAAGCCGAACGTGAAAAGTTTACACGGCCATTCTCCATTCTGTATTTTTTTGCGAATTCTACTCCGCGTTCCTTATATACTTTATTATCTATCTGAATGTTATTAGACATATTTAAAGATCTCCACTATATTTATAACAGTTATTATATATTATTATTTTTTATTTTCTTAAGATACGCTAATAAGAAGGGTAGAAAACATATCATACCCTTCTTAAATATAATCAAATATTAATGATATTATTTAATTTCAACTTTACCACCAGCTGCTTCTAATTGTTTTTTGATAGCTGCTGCTTCATCTTTAGAAACGCCAGATTTAATTGTTTCGCCGCCTTTTTCTACAGCGTCTTTAGCTTCTTTTAAGCCTAAACCGCTAACTGCTCTAACTTCTTTAATAAGAGCAATTTTTTGAGCTGCATCAAAACCTGTAAGAATGATGTCAAATTCGTTTTTCTCTTCATCAGCTGCTGCTGCTGCACCGCCTGCTGCTGGAGCTGCTGCTACTGCTGCTACTGGCATAGCTGCTGTTACGTTAAATTTTTCTTTTATAGCTTCTACTAATTCATGAAGCTCGATAACTTTCATTTCTTCTATTGCTTGTAATATTTCTTCTTTACTTAAAGCCATTTTTATTCTCCTTAAATGTTTTCTTTAATTTCTTGTTTTTTAATTTAATATCAACATATTAACATATTATGCTGATTTCTTTTTTTCCTCTTCAACGCTGTCAAGCACATAAGCAAGCTCTGATATAACGCTTTGCAAGCTGTTTGCAAAACTTGATATAGGAGACTCGAGTGCTGTAACAAGATGAGAAAGTAGAACTTCTCTTGGAGGTATATTAGCTACAACCTGTACATTAGCAGGGTCTAATAAATCCTCACCCATATAACCGCCTTTTATTTTGATTTTATCATTCTTTTTTGCGGCTTCACTTATAACCTTAGCAGCTGAAGGCATATCTTCTTTTGCAAATACAACTGCTGTTGGGTTAATAAACATCTCATCTTTTACTTCTCTGCCTAAATCTTTCAAAGCAATGTCTACTAATGAGTTTTTGCATATTTTCATTGAAGAAGAAGTTTTTGCTAATTCGCGTCTTAAATCTGTAAGCTGTGATACTGTTACTCCTCTATAATCGAAGAATACTAAACCAGCACAACTGCCCATACTTTCTTTAAGAGCTGCAACTGTTTCTATATTTTTCTTATTAGGCATATATCCACCTTCTTCTATTTATATTAAACAATCTCTATAAAGCTATTCATATAATGGGATCACAAAATACGACTTCGTTTATAAAAATGTTTATCAGCTAATTATAGTTTTATCTTTTTATAATCTATTTTTATACCAACACCCATTGTTGATGTTACACCAACGCTTTTTATATAATCACCTTTTAAGTCTGATGGTTTCTTTCTTAATATCTCATCATAAAAAGCTCTGAAGTTTTCATTTAATTTATTAACGTCCATAGATGCTTTACCTATAGCCATTCTTACAACACCGAATTTATCTGCTCTGTATTCCATTCTTCCAGCTTTAAAGCTTTTTACTGCCTGAGCTATATCAAGTGTAACTGTTCCTGTTTTAGGGTTAGGCATAAGTCCTTTTCTACCAAGAATCTGTCCTAATTTACCTACTTCTTTCATCAAGTCTGGTGTAGATATTGCAACATCAAAGTCAGTATATCCGCCTTTAATTTTGCTTATTAAATCTTCAAAACCTACTTCCATAGCACCAGCATTTTTTGCCTCATCTGCTTTCTCACCTTGAGCAAATACTACTACTCTTTTTTCTTTACCGAAAGCATTAGGGAATGATAATGTATCTCTTATTGTGTGTTTTGGTAAGATATTAAGGTTGATTGTAACCTCAATAGTTTCATCAAATTTACAGGTAGCATTTTTCTTAGCTAAATCAATAGCCTCTTCTACAGAATAGAGTGATAATTTCTCTACTGTCTTTCTTATAGCGTCGTAACGTTTGCCACCTATTTTCTTTTCTTTTGTTGCCATCTTTTCTTTCCTTTTTTCAAACGCGTACTTCCATTTATTATTTATAAATGGTGTTGCCTATTTTTAATTAATAATTATTCTACTTTAATACCCATAGCACGAGCTGTACCCGCAACTATTTTCTTTGCTGCTTCTATATCATTAGCTGACATATAAGCCATTTTCTCTTGAGCTATTTCTTCAAGCTGCTTTTGATTGATTGTTGCAACTTTAGTTTTGTTAGGCTCACCAGAACCTTTTTCAATACCCAATTTCTTCTTAATTAAAGTAGAAGTTGATGTACCTTTAGTAACAAATGTATAAGTTTTATCTTCATACACTGTTATATAAGTGTTTAATAGCTGACCTTTCATTTTAGATGTTTTAGCATTAAAATCTTTAACGAAAGCGGCTATTTGTATTTGTTTCTGACCTAATGCAGGTCCAAGTGGTGGAGCAGGAGTTGCCTCTCCGCCGGGTATTCTAACCTTTACAATACCAACTACTCTTTTAGCCATTTTTACTACCTCTTTTTATTATAATTTCTTTACTTTATTAAAGTCTAATTCTGTTGGGGTGCTTCTTCCGAATATCTCTATTTTTACTGTAACCTTACCCTTATCAGCATTAATATTTTCTATTAAGCCATTTAAACCATTGAAAGGTCCGTCTATAACTTGTACCTTCTCCCCTATTTCAAATTCCATTCCTATAAGCTCATTAATATCGTTTTTGTTTTTAGCTTCTCTGTCTTCAAATATACGAGCAACATCAGCCTCACTTAATGGAGTTGGAATTATATTACCTTCCTCTTTAGTTGTAGCATGACTTCCTATAAATCCTGCTACCCCTGGTGTTCTTCTTACCATAGATTGTGTAGCATCATTCATTACCATCTTAACTAAAACATAACCAGGGTAAAAGAACTCTTCTTTAGTTACTTTTTTACCATTTTTATTTTTTTGTACAGTTTCAGAAGGTATATATATGTCTACTACCAAATCAGACATACCATTTTCTTTAATTCTTTTTTCTAAACGTTCACGAACTTTATTTTCATAACCATGCTGAGTGTGAACTATATACCATCTATAATCTCTAGTCATTTCTTCAGACATACATCACCTACTATATCTATTTTTTCTAATGTATCGTATAGCGAAATAAACCACAAATAATACCACAACAAGAAGTATTAAAACCAAAGCTATTTTTGATGAAGCTATAGAAGATAATATAGAACCATCTAATAAAGCCCTAGTTAGAAATGTTACTATATAATCTGCAGCACCCAAAAAAGCAGCAGACAAAATAAGCAAAATCACAACAACAACTGTCTGATTAAGAACCTCTTGACGAGTAGGCCATACACTTCTCTCAAAAAGCTCTTTTTTTATCTCTTCTAAAGAATTAAATAATTTGTTCTTTTTCTTCTCTGCCATATACAATACCTTAAATTTTAATATTAAATTAAGTAAAAAATCAGGTCAGACAGGAGTCGAACCTGCAACACCCGGTTTTGGAGACCGGTGCTCTACCAATTGAACTACTGACCCAAATATATAAAAAATTATCTTGAAACTTTCAATTCTCTGTGGATAGTGTGTTTTCTATCATGAGGGCAATATTTTTTTAATTCTAATTTTTCTTGAACATTTTGTTTATTTTTAGTTGTTATATAATTTTTTCTTTTACATTCTGTGCATTGTAAATGTATTTGCTCGGTTTTTACTTTATTACCTGCCATTTTTATATCTCCGAAATTTAGACTACTTATATTTTAAGTGGTATTCAATTATATAACTATTTTTCTTTTATGTCAATAGATTT
>NZ_SRZM01000169.1 GCF_019402445.1 Brachyspira pilosicoli | reverse complement strand
ACTTATGATACAAACTATATCTGTAGCTGTACTACCATCTACCCCTATATCGTTAGCAGAACCTGAAGATACATATCTTTTTTCTGCGAAAACAGCAACATGGTTTTTTTGACTACCCATTACTACTACAATTGGGTTACGGAAATAAGCAACACCGCCAGTAGTTTGGAAATTTGGTATTTCGTCATTTTTAATAGGTTTTTCTGAGTTTTGA
>NZ_SRZM01000168.1 GCF_019402445.1 Brachyspira pilosicoli | reverse complement strand
TTTGGTTCTTTTTGCGGCGGGAAAAAGAACAATAAAAAATTGAATAAAAAACTTGTATAATAAAATATAGTTGTATTATATATTAATAAAATTGTAATCTTTTATAAAGATAATTTACAAAAACTAAAATATGTAGTTTATTATACAATAGTAATTTTTCTGTACTTGATATAATAATAATCATAAATAAAATATAAAGTATAATAATAATGAGGTTTTGTACAAAAGTGTCAAAAAAATTATTATATTATTTTACCGCATTTTTATTTTTATTAAGCAGCTCAATATACACTCAAACAAATGCTGAAATACTCTCTTATGCAGAGTATATAGAAAGAATAAAAAATATAATACCAGAGATGAAATTAACAGCCATACAAGAGAGTAATGCATATAATAATCTAACAAAAGCAAAAAGCTCTGGAGATGTTAAGTTTGATTTGCAGGCAGGAGCAATAGGCACACAAAAACACTTTGATGAATATAATATTATACCCACAGCAGACTTTATGCATAACGGCATGCGAATTGGTGCAGGTTTCAGCGGACTTATACCATATTCAGGCACAAGGTGGTCTGTAAAAATACAGCATGATAGCTACTTTGGGGATTTAAAAATGGGAGAAGTGGAAATACCTGTAGATACACCGCTTGGAACAGTTGTAGGAAGACTTCCAAATTTAAGCACAAACAATTTTAAATATTATGCCCCAAGCATAGAGATACAAATAGCTCAGCCAATATTAAGAGATTTTTTTGGTAAATTAGATATGTACCCAATAAAGGATGCAGAATATCAGCTTACAATAGCAAAATTAAAAAGAATAATAGATGATAACAGCGTATTAACATCATATCAGAAAATATATTATCAATGGATTATGTCTCAAAAACTAATAAAACTCTATGATGAAATGATTAGAGAGGCAAAGGCTTTTGAAAATCAAATATACAAAAGATACACAAGCGGTGTAATAGATAATGACGCTTATCAAAATGCAAGAAGGCAAACTTTAAAATATAGAGAAGCAAGAAATAAGTCAGAATTAATTTTAAAAAAGATAATTAGAAACATACAGTTTTTTATACCAGAAGAGAATGTTGAGCCTAATGAAGATGATTGGGAGAATATGCTTGAAACTTCAATTAATGCCAAAATAAATGTAGTGCCTTTTTTAGAGAGTGCTCAGGGGCAGATGGCTTATCAATTAAAATTAAGAAGCGAATATGCATTATCTATAATGAAAAATAATTCTCTTCCAGATTTATCTATAGTAGGAAGTGTATCATTATCCACTTTAGATGATAGCGGTTATTTTAATTCTTTTTCAACTATGACGAATGTTGAATATTTTGTGGGTTTAATGTTTTCTTATCCTATAGGCGGAAGAGATGCTAAGGCCAAGATGGAAGATGCATATAATGCTTTAACAGCTGTTACTGCAGATTTTGACAGGGTCAATAGAGATTTTGATGTGCAGATTGGAACATACTACGACGAGTTTGAAGCGTATAAAACAATGCTTGAAGATAAAAAACTTGAAGTACAGGCTCTAGCTTCGAGAGTGAGAACTCAAAACGAAAGGTTTAGGCAGGGAAGGCTTCCTGTTGATGAGATAATTAATGCAAGATTAGATTTAGTAAATGCTCGGGCAGAACTTCTTAATTTGGAATATATGATAATAAGCACAGTTATGGATTATAACTCGCTTGTGCTTCTTAACAACTAAAAACATAATAAAACTCGAGGTATTATTAATAAAGAGGTATTATGGATAAAATTGTAGAACTATTTGCTAAAAACAGATTATTAGTAAATGTAATAATATTAATCACCATAGCAGTTGGTATGTTTTCTTATACTGCCATAAAAAAAGAGGCTTTCCCTTCTACGAACTTTGATGTAATGATAGTGCAGGTAATATACCCTGGTGCTTCGCCAGAAGATGTTGAACAAAATGCTATGATACCTATAGAAGATGAGCTTCAAACTATAGCGGGTATTGATGAGTTTTATTCTATAATGATAGAAAATGCGGGTATTCTTACAATTAGAATAGACATGAAAATAAAAGATACAAGACCCATAAAAGATGAAATATTTAGAAGGCTTCAAAATGCTCCGAATGTATCTAAAGATGTTACAGAGATAAAAATTACAGAGGCTAATGCTAATAGACTTCCAATATACAATATAGGAATAAAATTCAAAGAAGGAATGGAAGGCACAGAAAAAGAGCTTTATGACATATCAAAAAGATTTGAAAAAGAGCTTAAATATGTTGATGGAGTAGCCACTGTTGAAGTATACGGAAGAACAGATCCAGAGATTCAAATTATAGCAGACCCCTACAAACTTCAAGAATACTACACTTCATTAAGCGAAATAGTACAGGCATTATCTTTAAGAAATGTGAGGCTTACAAGCGGAAGCATGAAGCCGGACGAAAGCGAAGGTATTGATGCTAACAATAAATTATTAGTTACAACAGGGCAATTTCAAGACCCTCTATCAATCACAAATGTTATAGTTCGCTCTATATTTAATGGTAAGCCTATAAGAATAGCTGATGTTGCAAGAGTAGAAGAGATGTTTGTTGATAAAACTGTGTATATGAGAGTTAATAAAGAAAATGGATACTCTATAAACATAGTAAAAAAAGAAGATGCTGATATATTAAAAACAATAGAAAATGTTAATGCTTACTTTGAAAAAAATAAATCCACCATTCCAAGCAATATAGAAATAGTTCCTATGTTTGACAACTCTAGAACCATTAACGACCTTCTTAATGCTGTATCATCAAACATCATAACTGGTTTTATTATCATATTTATAATACTAATAATATTTTTGGATTTTAAGAGTGCAATATTTACTTCGCTTGGTATGCTTATTGTTATATCGGTTTCTTTGATATTTATGACATACTCTGGAATTACATTTAATATTATATCTCTTGGCGGGCTTATTACTGTACTTGGTATGATTGTAGATAACTCTATAGTTGTATCAGAGAATATATTTAACTTTCACCAAAGAGGTTTTAAAGGTTTAGATGCCACAAAGAATGCTGTTCATGAAGTATTTATGCCTATGCTAATATCAACGCTTACAACAGTTGCTTCTTTTGTGCCTATTCTTTTTGTGGGCGGCACTATGGGAAGGCTTCTTAATCAATATCCTAAAGTTGTAATCATAGCTTTAATTGCAAGTATATTTCAGGCTGTATTGATACTTCCAAACAACTTAATAACTAATGAAGAATTAACAGGCATAAAAAAGAAAAAAAGGTTTAATTTTAAAAATCCTCTCGACTTCGATAAAGACAAATTATTCGATAAATTAAAAATACCTTTTGTTAAATTTTTGAAACTCACTCTCAAACATAGATATTTAGTATTAATATTTTTTATAAGTATATTTATTGTAAGCATATTTATATTTAAAATAGTATTTTCTCAATTTATACTTGTTTATGATACTAGTGCTGATGTTGTTGTTATTAATATGGATGCAGGTGTTGGAGCTCCATTATATAAAACAGAAAAATATTTAAGCGAAATAGAGAACATTATTTATAAAACAGTAGATACTAATGATATGATTGCAGTTTATAGTTTACTTGGAAAACAATTAGACAAAAACACTGTTGATATTTCTGAAGAGATGGACAATCTCGCAGGAACAATTATATATTTAGTGCCTGCAAACAACAGAAAAAAAGTAGCATACGATATAGCAGATGATTTAGAGAAAGCAGTTGAAGATGCTGGGCTTAGAGATGAATTAGCACTTCTTACAATACACACAAAACTACCTATAACACCAGGCAAGGCTGTAGATGTAAAGATAATAGGAAATGATACTGAAAAAGTTAAAGAAGTTAAAGACAAAATAAAAGCACATTTATTAACATTAGAAGGCGTTGTAAACTATGATGATGATGACAAGATTGGTATGGAAGAGCTTAGAGTGTTATTTGATTATGACAGAATGAGCGAACTTGGTGTAAACGTGGCTTATGCAGCAAGAGAATTAAGGGCTGCATACTCTGGAATAGTTGCTACTTCCATTCAGCAATTTGAAAATAAACTTGATTTTAGGGTGCGAATGGATAAAAAATACACCTACGACACAAATGTATTAAACAATTTATATATGCCAAGCACATACGGAAGACTCATACAATTAAAAGATATAGCAACAATAGAAGTTACAAATAATCAATCAAGCATAAGGCACTATAACGGTAAAAAATCCATAACCCTAACAACTGATATAGTATTAGGAAAAACTACTGCTATAAGAGTAACAGACTCTGTTCAGAAATTCTTTGATTCCATATCTAAAGATTATCCTAATATAACTATAGAGTTTGGAGGAGAAGTAAAAGAAACTAAAGAGCCTATGAAAAGCATAGCATATGGATATGTTGTAGCTATTATAGCGATATATTTAATACTTCTATTACAATTCAATAAATTTATTCAGCCTCTTATGATACTTGGAATAATACCTTTTGGGGTTGTGGGGGTTATATTAGGTTTTGCTGCACATAGAATGCCTATGTCATTTGTTGGAGCTGTTGGTATAGTAGGGCTTGCGGGAGTTGTTGTTAACAATGGTATTATAATGGTTGACTTGATAAACAGAATATTAGAAGAAGGAAACATACAATCAAAACAAGATGTATTTAATGCAGTAGTTGAAGGGGCAGGAGATAGATTTAGAGCAATATTTTTAACTACAGTTACTACAATATTTGGGCTTCTTCCTACAGTTTATGGAATTGGCGGCAATGCAGATTTAATTGTACCTATGGTAATGGCTATGGCTTATGGACTTTTATTTGCTTCACTTTTAACATTAATATTTTTGCCTAGTTTATTTATGATATCAGTAGATTTGAAATTGGTGAAGATAAAATACAAATGATTTTGAGTTTTTTGTATTTTGGGGACTAGTCCCCCTGCGAAGCGTACCCGCAGGGTAAAACCCCTACTTCTTTTGCGACCGTAGGGAGTCCTTTAGGGCGACTGAAAGGAGTGCCCTTGTGGCATGCCACAAAGAAGCAAAAGGACTGCATTTTATTATAAATTTTATAATTTA
>NZ_SRZM01000167.1 GCF_019402445.1 Brachyspira pilosicoli | reverse complement strand
CTAATACTACAGTTATATTTAAAACCAATGATGATATAGATTTAAAATATATTTTAGCTTTATTAAATTCAAAATTACTTAATTTTTATCATCATAAAATAGCAAAACAAACAGGAGGAGGAGTTTATGAATATGTTCCAAATGTTGTTGGTAAATTACCTGTTCATATAGTAGATATAAATAATAAAGATGATAAAGAAATGCATGACAAAATTGTTATGCTCGTTGACAACATCATCGCTTTAAACAAAAAGTTGTCCGTTGAGAAAAATCCTAATTCTATTACTATGCTCAACAGGCAAATCAATGCAGTTGACAAGCAGATTGATGCTTTAGTGTATAAATTGTATAATTTAAACGATGAGGAAGTGAAGATTATAGAGGGGGAGTAAAAGGAACTATAAGAGGTTTTGTTTTTTTTATAAATAATATTATAATTTCAAAAAATATTTTGGAGAAAATATGAATAATTTAAATTTGGATATAATAGAGAAAGTATTAAAAACGTTAGAAAAAAATGAGGACATATATTTAAATTATATAAATAATGAAGTTATAAATAATCCTTATATAAAAGATGATATTGATAGTAATATAAAAT
>NZ_SRZM01000166.1 GCF_019402445.1 Brachyspira pilosicoli | reverse complement strand
TTAGATATAGCAGAGAATCTTAAACTTAGAGAAATTGCAGATATTCTAAAAAAAGCTCAAAGAAATGGAAAGTAAATTTTTATAATAGAGTACTTAAAAAACTAATATATAATTTAATAAAACTACATTTATAATTTTTTACATAAAAAATAATAATATTTATATAAAAAATAAATTTGTTATTAATCATTTTTTATAATATAATATATGCACAATTAAATAATATGGATTTTAAATATTGGATAAAGAAAGTATAACTAACTCCAATGAAAACTCTTATGATGTTAATAATTCTTCTATAAGACCAAAAGGATTCAATGATTTTATAGGGCAAGAAAATATAAAATCTAAATTAAAAGTTTTTATAGATAGTGCTAAAAAAAGAGATGTTTCTTTGGATCATATATTATTTTACGGACCTCCTGGTTTAGGCAAAACTACCCTAGCTCAAATAATAGCAGAAGAATTAGGAAGCAATATCAAAGCAACTTCTGCCCCTGTAATAGAACGTCCAGGTGATTTAGCATCTATACTAACAACATTAGGCGAAAAAGATATATTATTTATAGATGAAATACATAGACTTAGAACTGTTGTTGAAGAAGTACTTTATTCGGCAATGGAAGATTTTTTTGTTGATATAAAGGTAGGAGAAGGAACAAGTGCTAAAAGCTTTAGAGTAAAACTTCCAAAGTTCACTCTAATAGGAGCTACAACAAGAAGCGGACTATTAAGCACTCCTTTATATGATAGATTTGGAATAGTAGAGCGACTTGAGTTTTATACAAACGAAGATTTAGCAGATATAGTAAAAAGAAGCTCAAAGTTTCTTAATATCGATATAACAGACTCAGCTGCAATTTCTATAGCATCAAGGTCTAGAGGAACACCTAGAATAGTTAATAGATTACTTAGAAGAGTGTTTGACTTTGCTACGGTTTCTGATGTTTTAAAAATAGATGAAAAATTTGCATCCGAATCTTTAGAGAAGTTGGGTGTTGATAAAAATGGCTTTGAAGCCCTTGACAAACAGTACCTAGATACTATAATAAAAAATTATAATGGAGGACCTGTTGGTGTAGATACTATATCTGTTTCATTATCTGAGCAGATAGAAACTATAGAAGATGTAATAGAACCATATTTAATACAATCTGGTTTTATTAAGAGAACACCAAAAGGAAGAGTTGCTACAATAAAAGCGTATAGCTATTTAAATATTAATGTAAAAAATAACGATAATTATAAAGAGAATACTTTATTTGATTTATAAACTGGAGGTCTATTATTCAAACGCGAGATACTTTTGAGACAAAATCTAATATCAAATTAGACGAATATTATATACAAGAAACATCTAAAGATAAAAGTAAAGTAGCTAATAAATTTGTAAATAATTTTAAATCTAATAATAAAAAACAAGCTGCGAAATATCCAAAATATTATAATAAAAAAACAACATACAAAAAAAATCATAATAAGCTTTATCATTTAAAAATATCTATTTCTAAAATATATGATTCAACTTTGCCTATAAGAAATTTCTTCAATAAAATAATATCAGCTATCATAAAAAAAGGTAATCATGAAAGAAGCATATTAATATTTTATAATAATGAAGAAAAAGGCTTAAGCTTACCTATTAATAATTTTATGATACTATTTTTTGTATTAATTTTTGCATCTTTAATCTATACAGGTTTTGATGCATATTATAAACAAAAAGAAGCAAGAGATTTTTATAATACATTATCAGCTACAGAGGCTAAAACTTATAGTTTAATTACAGAATACAAAGATTCACTTAACAGATATTCGAAATCTTTAAAAGACTATAATGATACTATAAAAAATATTTCTTATTTGATAGATTATAATAACAACTCTTCTTTTAATAATAATAGCAACAATGATAATGATATAAATAAAACTTTAAATGAAATAGATAGATATCAAAAAAATATTTTAACATTTATGGACGTATCTTCTATAATACATAAAGAAATACCAGTAGGCTGGCCGGTTGCAGGCGGCGGAAGAATATCAAGCGGATTTGGTGCTAGACTTTCTCCTTTTACACAGGAAAAAAGTTATCACTATGGTGTTGATATTGCAGGTCCTTATGGCACTCCTATACTAGCAGCAGCTGACGGTAAAGTTGTTTTTGCAGGTTGGAAAAATGGTTATGGTTGGTTTGTACTTATAGAGCATGCTAATGGATACCAAACAGGTTATGGTCATAATTCAGAGCTTTTGGTACATGGCGGTCAGCAAGTAAAAAGAGGACAAAAAATTGCTATGATTGGAAATACTGGAAGAACAACTGGTATACACTGCCATTTTGAAGTGAGAATAGCAGGCGACCATAAAAACCCTATGCCTTATTTGAATGCAAGATTTTAAAATATATAATTATTAAAAATAATTAAGAGGAATATATTTTTGAATATACTCCTCTTTTTTTATTGTTTAATTATTTAATTGTTTGCATCTGGTTTAGGCTGTATTATAGAAGAGAGAATTAAAAATACTATTAAACTAGCAACAATGCCAGGTATTATAGGGTCTACTCCAAATAGATTAATATTTTTATTGTATTGGAAGAATATTGTAACAACACTTCCAGCTATCAATGAACCCATACTAGCTACTGCTGATAATTTTTTCTTAGTATAGTTTCCAAATAAATATGGTATAAATACTCCGGCAGCACGTAAACTAAATGAAAACATAAGTATAGTTATTAAATTAGCAGCCCTAAAAGCTATAAACATAGATATAAGTCCAACTACAACCATACAAACTCTTCCCAAGAAAAGAAGCTGTTTATCTGTAGCATTTTTATTTATGTATTTTTTATATATATCATTTGTAGCTATTACAGAAACTGCAAGCATATCAGAGTCAGCTGATGACATAGTAGCTGATATTAAAGCAGAAAATAATAATCCAACTATAACAGGAGGCATTGTGTGAATTGCAAGCACTGGTAAAATATATCTGCTTCCCTCAGAGGTTAATAATTCTGAAGTGAGAAGACCATCTTTTACAACACTAGAAGCAATCAGACCCAAAAAAGCAGGAAATAAAGAGTATAATATACAAACTAACCCACCCATTAAAGAACCTATCATAAGTGATTTAGAATCTCTTGCAGAAAAAAATCTCTGACTAATTTCAGGACCAACAGAATATGAAGCTATATACATTATAGTAAGTGATATTATAGTAGGCCAACCCATACCAGCAGTAAGTGATTTTTGTGCAGGTGTGAGATTAGAAATTACATGTTCAAAACCTCCAGCATAATTCAAAGCAAAAGGTATAGCAACCAAACTTCCAATAAATACTAATGAACCTTGTATTAAATCAGTAAAAGCAACTCCCCAAAGTCCGCCCATAGAAGAATACGCTGTAACTACAACTGTAACTATTACAACAGATACTTTATAATTCCAACCTGTCATAACAGTTAAAATACTTGCAGAAGCTATAATCTGAGCAGCAGTAATACCTATCATAGGAAGCCCCATAATAATAGAAGTAACTAATGCATTTGCTTTACCGTATCTATTATAAAAATACTCAGATACAGTAGTAACCATAGCATTTCTAAATCTCTGAGCCAAAAAAGCAAGTACTAAATATGCAAAAGATGCCGTAATTACATACCAAACAGCAGAAAATCCCCATTTACCGAAAGCTTGTTCTGCCAAACCAAGTGAAGTACCACCTCCAATATTTGTAGCAGCCAAAGTTCCTGCCAAAAGTATTGGTCCTAAATTCCTACCCGCCAAAGCAAAATCATTACTATTACTAATCTTTTTACTAGAATATACACCTATAAAAAGCATAGCTACTAGGTATACTATCACTATTACTATAACAATAGCTTGTCCCATATAAAACTCCAAAAAATTATTATAAAATTATTATATAATAATTTTTTAGAAAAATACATAAATTTTACAAAAAAAGTAAGATTTTTTATATTAAATTGTAAAAATTATTTTACTTGTATCATAGGAGTAACACCAGAACCAGAAACTTGAGGCATTTTACCGTCCCATTTCTCTATATACATTCTCTGTATTAAAAGAGGTGTTAAAGATTCTTGCATTATTCTATTAGCTTCAGCTATACCCTTAGCTTTAGTAATTTCAGCCTCTGCCTCATATTTAACTTTTTCTAAATCATTTTGGGCAGTAAGAGCATTTTGAGAAGCTATTAATTTTCTCTCTATTGCTTGGTCAAACTCATCAGAAAAATCATGCTCTATAATAGAACAAGCTGCAACTGTAATACCGTAATTCTCAAAATCTGCCATAACCTCTTTTAAAAGTTCTCCAGCCATTTCATTTCTTTTTGTAATAAACTCTTCTATTGTATATCTTGCAGAAACAGCATTAAGACTCTCTGATATTCTTGGATTAACTAATTTATTCTTATAATCTGTACCAAATTTTTTATATAATTCTAAAGCATCACCAGTTATAGAATATTGAACATTCAAAGTCATTGATATAGTTTGCATATCCTTAGAAGATACAGCATAAGTCTTTTCAACAGTTTGCTCTCTTACTTCCATAGGTTTAATGCTATCTATAAAAGGTATTCTAAAATGAAGTCCAGGCTCTTCTTCCGATATAGCCTTACCTAATCTGCTTCTTATACCAACCTCACCTGTTGATACTATTGTAACGCTAGAAAAAATTAAAAAACCTACTATTAAAACAATAGGAAGCAGTATAAAAAGAATAGAATGTAATTTGTTAGTATTAATATTAATAATTCTCATAAACCTTAATCTCCTAAAAACATTTTATATATACTAAAATATAAAGTATATTTTTGCAATAGCATAATATAAAACATAACCTATTGTTTTTCATTATTATAAAATGGCTTTCTTTTAATTAATAAGTATAATTTATTTTTATTAAATAAAATATTATAATTTTAAAATCAACAAAAATAATCTAATACAAATTAAATACTAGAAAATATCTTTATTAAAGAATTATAAGAATCATCAAAAATTGTTCTTAATTTAGAATATATTTTATTATTTTCAATATTAGGCTTATAAACCGATTTTATTTCTAAAAATTTATTTATAACATCAAAGTCTTTATAAACACCAACACCAACACCAGCAGTTACTGCCGCCCCCATAGATGAAGCTTCTTCTAAATAGTTTGGTTTTAAAATATCAACACCATAAATATCAGACATTATACTAAGCCAAATATTAGTTCTAGCTCCTCCTCCTATTACAACAATCTCTTTTATGTTTTGATTATTTGATTGAAAAATATCTAATACTATAGCAAGATTCATAATAACGCCTTCTAATACGCTTCTAACTAAATCTTTTCTGTCATTTTCCATTTTTAATCCTATAAACACACCTTTAGCATCTGGATTCCATCTTGGACTTCGCTCCCCTATCAAATATGGTAAAAATATTATTCCATTGCTTCCAGGTTTAGAAGATTCTATTTCTTTTTCTAGTATATCATATATATTTATATTTTTTTCTTTCAATAACTGATTTTCATTTTTAAATAAAGAATCTACAACCCAAGAATATGCTCCGCCCCCACATTGCATAGTACCTGTAGGCAATACAAATCCTGGAACTATATGTGCCCAATTAAATGTTCTCATATCAGAATCATATATCGGTTCTTTACTAGTAATTGATATCCAAGAAGATGTACCCATACTACTATGAGCTATTCCTTCTTTTATACATCCTGTACCAACAGCAGAACAAACACCATCTCCGCCACCTAATACAACCGGAGTATCTTTACAAAGTCCTGTTTCTTTAGATGCTTTTTCGGTTACACAGCCAATAATATCTGTAGATTTATATAAATCAGGAAGTTTTTCATAATCTATTTGCATAACATCTATAAGTTTTTCAGACCAATTAAGTTTATTCAAATCAAATAAACAAGTTGAAGAAGCATCTGTATATTCTGTTCCAAATTTATCTGTCAATTTAAGTATTATATAGTCTTTTGCATTTAGAATTTTAAATGTATTTTTATATGTGTCTAATTCATTATTTTTTATCCACATAAATTTTTGACCGCCATAAGATGGACTTATCCTATGACCAGTTATATGATAAAAATCTAACTCACTTATATTCTCTCTTATATGCTTTTCTTCTTTTGATGCCCTCATATCAGACCAAATAATAGCATTTCGTATACAATTTCCATTTTTATCCACACATACACAACCCATCATCTGCCCGCTAAATGATACAGCAATAACATCTTTTGCATTAATTCCTTGCAATAATGACTTAGTAGATACACATACAGCATTCCACCACTCATTAGGATCTTGCTCTGCCCAATTTTTATTAGAATATATTACATTATAATTTACAGTTAAACTTTTTACTAAAACCCCATCTACATCATATAACACAGCTTTATTTCCAGATGTTCCTAAGTCATGTGATAATATATACTTGCTCATATTTTTTCCTAAAAATATAATATAAATCTACAGCTGAAAAATCTAATTATTTACTTGCTTCTAAAAACTCATTAAGAATTTTTATGCTATTACTAGTACCAATACGCTCAGCACCTGCATCTATCATTTGTTTACATACTTCCCAAGAACTTATACCACCAGATGCTTTTACTTTTACATCATTACCAACTACATCTTTCATAAGCTTTACATCTTCAACTAAAGCACCTGATGTTCCAAAGCCAGTGCTTGTTTTAATGAAATTGGGTTTTACTTCTTTTGCAATGCTAGCTACTTTTTTTATTTCATCTTTAGTTAAATAACAATTTTCGAATATTACTTTAGAAATTAAATTTAATTTATTACTTGTTTCTACTATTTTTTCCATTTCTAATTTAATATAATCATAATTATTATTCTTTAACTCCCCTATATTAATAACATAATCTATTTCATCAGCCCCGTCTTTAGCTGCTTGTTCTATTTCAAATATTTTATCTTCTAGAGTCGTTTGTCCTAAAGGAAAAGATATTGCAGCCCCTACATGCACATCAGAATTTTTAACTAAACTCTTACATAATTTTACAGGATATGAATTAATTGCTACCATAGCAAAATTATACTGCACAGCCTCTGAACATAATTTTTTAAAATCTTCAATACTAGCAAAAGCTTTTAAAAATGTATGATCAAACATTCTACATAATTCTTCTTTAGTAATATTGCTGCTATTCATAAGTAAACTCCTTAATTTCTATTTGATTTATTTTTTAACAATTTATCTACTTCATCTCTGTAAGGCATAGAAGGTGCTGTTCCAAGTTTTGTAGTTGAAAGAGCTGCAACTGCAGTGGCAAATTCCACAGCATCAAATAAATCCATCTTTTCAGATAATGCTGTAACAAGACCACCTGTAAAAGCATCTCCTGCTCCTGTAGTATCTATTGTTTCTACATCTATTGAAGGCACAAATTTTTCTTTAGTTCCATCATTTACATAAGAACCATTTTTTCCTAAAGTTATTATAACTTTTTGAACTCCCTTTTTGAAAAATACTTTAGCTGCCTCTCTTGCACTATCTATATCTTTCACCTCTACATTTGTTAATATAGAAGCCTCTATTTCATTTGGAGTAACTATTGTAACTTTTCTTAATACTTCATCTGATATCATTTTAGCAGGTGCGGTATTAAGTACTATTGTCTTATTGTTCTTATAAGCAATATCTATAGCTTTTTCTATGCTATCCAAATTTAATTCTAATTGTGTTAAAAATATATCACATGACTCTATTTCTGGTCTTAATAATTCTAAGTCATCATCTGTTATATGTTCACAAGCACCAGCAGCCACAACTATAGAATTCTGTGAAGTATTTTTATCTACCATTATTAAAGCAATGCCTGTGAAATTATTATCATCTCTAATAATATATTTTGGATCAAAACCCTCTTTATTAAAACTTTCTATAGCTACCTTTGATAATAAATCATTACCTATCTTAGTCATTAATGTTATATTACCTCCGGTTCTTTTAGAAGCAGTTGATTGATTTGCTCCTTTACCTCCAGGTCCCATTTTAAAATAATCTGTAGCTACAGTTTCGCCAGGTATAGGCAGATGTTCTGATCTGCAAGTTAAATCTACTACAAAACTTCCAAGACATGTTATTTTAGATCCCATAATATACTCTCCAATAATTAAATATCTCTTTTAAAATCTTTTTTAATAAACATATCATCTTTGCCAGATTCTTTAATTTGTTTGAAACGTTTGTGATAAAAATCAGTAATTACTGTAGTTTCATCTTCAAACCATAAATAAGGATCTGTTCCTGATACAAGAATAATATTGCCCCAAGGTGAATATTCACCAGTATGAATGAAACATTTTATATTGTTAGAATATTTTTCTACTAACTCTGTATGCAATACTTCTTCTTTATCAGCATCTGGAAATATATTCAAAACTTTTTTATGTAAAGAAGGATTATTAGTTCTTAATTCTTTAGCATATATGATTTTTTCAGAAACCATTTCACTGTCTATAAGTTTTAATATCAATTCTATTGTTGGAACCCCTTTAGTAATAGCTAAATCTATAATTCTAGCATTATTAGGTGTTGGAAAACCAACGTCTGTTATCATTATATGATGACCATGTCTAAGCTCTGATATTAAAGTAACTAATTCTTTGTTTAAAATACCATTTCTTTTCATTATATATACCTCACTTTTTTATTAATTTAAGATTTTTTTAATTTTCTTAATTGATCAACATAAACAGATATTACAATTAAGAATCCTATAACCATTTCAAGTATAAATGGATCAATACCCAATAAATTTCCACCATTTCTTAACATTTGCATAATGAATGCACCTAATATTGTTCCTATAGCACTTCCTTCTGCACCTGTTAATGACGCTCCGCCTATAACACTAGAAGCTATAGCATCAAGCTCATAAGATAATCCTGCAGTTGGTATTCCTGCTCCAAGTCTTGATACTAATAATATTCCAGCTATACCAGAGAATAAACCTGATATTGTATATGCTAAATAAATATGTGTTCTTATATTAATACCGCTTAATCTTGCAACTTCCCTGCTGCTTCCTAAAGCATAAATATTTCTACCTGCTACTGTGTGATTTAAAAATATATAAGTAAATATAATTAGTATAAACCATATCAAAAATAGAAATGGTATTCCTAATATATTCATTTGAGATATATTAGTTAATGAATCAGGAACATTATTTATCATTCTTCCGCCTGTAATAAATTTTACAAAACCTCTTAATATCGTCATAGTTCCCATAGTTGCTATAAAAGGCGGTATTTTAGCATCATGAACTAATATACCATTGAATATTCCTATTATTGTACTTAATAATATAGATATTAATACAGCTAAAAGTACTGGCATTTCATGCAAAACAGTTAATTGAGAAACTAGTACTCCTGAATATGCTACAATCGCCCCAACAGACAAATCTATACCTGCTGTTATAATAACAATAGTCATACCAAGTGCTATTATACCATTTATTGAAGTTTGTCTAAGTAAGTTGTTGAAGTTTGTGTAAGTTCCAAAAGAATTTGGTCTTAATATTAATAATACTATAGACATTACTATTATTATTAATATTAAAGTTCCTATGGTACCTATATTGGATAATCTTTTTTTAGTTTTATCAATATTATTCATTAGTATTTTCTCCTAAAATTATTTTAATCCTGATGCTAATGCCATTATTTTTTCTTCACTAAAATCTTTCTTTTCTAAAATTCCCATATTAACACCTTCATGCATTACCATAATCCTATCAGAAAGCCCCATAATCTCTGGTAAATATGATGATATTAAAATAATAGAAACTCCAGACTTAGTTAAACTCTCAAATAATTTATATATTTCTGCCCTAGCTCCTACATCCACACCTATAGTAGGTTCATCTGCTACAATTATTTTTGATCCTGTTAGCAGCCATTTTGCTATTACTACTTTTTGCTGATTTCCACCACTTAAGTCATTTACACTTTGATTGATACTAGATATTTTTATATGCAATTTATCAACATATTCATTTGTATTCGATACCATTTTTTTAGAATTAATAACCCCAAATCTACTAATTTTATTATATGAAGGTAAATTAACATTGTCTTTAATTGATAAATTTAAAGCTAAAGATTGATTTTTTCTGTCTTCAGCAATATATCCCATATTATGCTTTATAGCTTCTTTTGGATTTCTAAAAGTTATATCTTGTCCATTAAGCTTTATAAAACCAGATTTAAATTTATCAGCTCCAAATATCATACGCATAGTTTCTGTACGACCCGCACCTATTAACCCGAACATTCCTAATATTTCACTTTTATTTAAAGAAAAAGAAATATTTTTTATTTTATTATCCGAAGAACATAAATCTTTTATTTCCAAAACAACTTCATCACTAGCATTGCTATCAATATTATACATATCTTCAAAAGATCTACCCACCATTAATTTTACTAATTGATTCTCATCTGTTTCTTTAGTATTAACAGTATCTATATATTTTCCATCTTTTAATACAGTAACCCTATCTGATATTTGAAAAATCTCTTCCATTCTATGAGAAACATATATAATACCATGACCTGATTTTTTTAAATGTTCTATTATATTAAATATTTGAATCTTTTCATCATTAGTTAATAAAGCTGTAGGTTCATCAAATATAATAATTTTTGCATTTTGATAAATGGATTTAGCAATAGCTACCATTTGCTGACCTGCAATAGTTAACTTTGATAATTTTTCTCTTGGATTTAATTCTATATTTAATTTTTTTAAATGATTAGCACTTTCCTCGTAAACTTTATTCCAATTTATCTGTCCCAATTTATTTTTAGGCAAATTTCCTAAGAAGAAATTTTCACCTATAGATAATTCTTTAGCCAAAAAAACATCTTGATATACAGCAGAAATACCATTTTTTTTAGCATCATTTGGAGATTGTATGTTTATGTTTTTACCATCAATGAATATCTCTCCAGAATCTTTAGTATATGCTCCCATTAAAATCTTTATCAATGTAGATTTACCAGCTCCATTCTCCCCCATCAAAGCAAGACATTCTCCAGAACATAAAGACAAATTAACATTATCTAAAGCTTTTGTAAATCCAAAAGTTTTTGATATATTTTTCATTAATAATAGTTGTTCCACAGTTTATAACTCCAAATTATTTTTAATCCTCTATAATTTTATTAATAAAATTAAATTCTTCTTCACCTATGGCATTTGTTTCTAAAGCTTTTGTATTTGCCAGAACTTGCTTATCAGATTTTGCACCGCTTATTATTGAAGTAATAGATTTTTGATATTTTAACCAACCATAAGAAAGTTCTAATAATTTTATTCCTAATTCATTAGAATAATTTTTAAGTTTTTCTACTTTATCTAAATAAAATTTATTAGTAATATTAGGATTACTATTTCTCACATCATTTGAATTTATTTTCTTGATATCAAAATTATCTGTTAATAATCCTTGCATTAGAGGACTATAAGGAAATACCGCTATACCATTTTTTTCACAAAACGGCAATATCTCACTTTTCATTTTATATCCAAGATTTATATTATGATAACTATCACTATCTTGTTCTAATACATTATACAGACCTTGAAAAGAAACAATTTTTTTATTATCAACAAATTTTTCAAGGTCTGATAAATAAAAATTACTCAACCCTATATATTTTATTTTATGACTATCTATAATAATCTGCATAGTATCTAGAACCTGTTCTAATTTAACTTTTGGATCAGGCCAGTGTAATTGGTATATATCAATATAATCTACATTAAGTCTTTTTAAAGTATTATCTATCTCATTTAAAATTGACTCTTTAGTTAAATTATTACTAATCTTTAATTCATCATCCCATATCAAACCACATTTACTAGCTATTATTATTTTATCCCTGTTTCCTTTTATAGCCTCGCCAAGAACCTTCTCTGAACTTCCAAATCCATAAACAGGTGCAGTATCAAAAAAATTCACCCCAGCTTCTATAGCAGTTTTTATAGCTTTTATTGATTCAGCATTTGATGAATTAGTCCAATTACTATGATCCCCTAAAGACCAACAGCCAAATCCTAACAAAGAAAATTTTAAATCAGGTATTCTATCTACTATGCGATATATCATAAAAACTCTCCTAAATTAAAATTAATATTCATTTCTCAATTTTGGATCTAATATTGCTTTCATTTTTTCTTCTGTCATATTTTCTTTTGTAACTACAAATACTCCAGGGTTAAAATATTCAGGAACTTCTTCACCGTTTAATGTAGCCATAAGAAACTCAACACCTTTATATCCTAAAGCCCAAGGATCTTGAACTATTAAAGCATTTAAAACACCATCTTCTAATGCTTGTATCTCCTCAGGGTCTGAATCGTAAGCAACAGCAAATATTTGACCTTGTTTTCCTGTTTCTCTTAAAGCACGAGCTATTCCATCTGCACTGTGATTGTTAGCACCGTAAAATGCTACTAAATCATTTTGAGACAAAATTAAATCTTGAGAAATATTTAAAGATTTTGCTATATCATTATCACAATATCTTGGATCTAATATTGTCATTTCTGGTGCTATAACTTTCATTCTATCTCTAAAACCTTGAATTCTTTTCTCAATAACTTCAAATACATCTGGAGCAATTATAGCTATACTTCCTTTTAATGGTTTATTTTGTGCTTTCATATGTGCTACTAAAGCATCAGCCACAGCCTCACCACCAACCAAGTTATCAGTAGCTATATGAGCATTTACCTCAGTATTAATACTGTTATCAGCAGTTACAACTGGTATATTAAGCGATTTAGCATCATTTACAGCAGCTACTATAGAATCAGCATTAGGAGGAGCTACTAAAATACCATCTGGCTGCTGAGAAACAACATTTTCCAAAATAGAAACTAATTCAGCTATATGAGCTTCAGTTGGAGGTCCGTAAATACTTATTTCCACTTTATCTGGATTCTGTTCCATATACTTTTTAGCTCCCTCTGCCATTGATTGCCAAAACTCTGAGTCAGTTGCTTTTAAAATAACAGCAATTTTTTTTGCATTAGGGTTAGATGATGAACTACTAGCATCTTTATTTCCAGAACAAGAAACTATTAAAGATACTAATAATAAAGAAAATAAAAGTTTTTTCATAATTATACTCCTTTTTTTATTTTATTTCTTTTATTATATTGACAGCATTACTTGTACCGATTCTGTTAGCACCAGCTTCAATCATTGCCTTAACATCAGATAATGTTTTTATACCGCCTGCAGCTTTTACCCCCATATCACCACCAACAATATTTCTCATAAGTCTTACATCTTCAACCTTAGCACCATAAGTTGAAAAACCTGTACTAGTCTTTACAAAATCAGCCTTTAATTCTTTTGATATCTCACAAGATATTTTCTTTTCTTCTTCTGTTAATAAACAAGCTTCTATTATAACTTTTAATATTTTATCTTTTGAAGCTTCCCTAACTTTTAAAATATCCTCTTTAAAACTATCTAAACTTTTACTTTTTAATAAACCTATATTAATTACCATATCTATTTCATCAGCACCGTTTTCTATAGCATTACGAGTTTCCATATATTTCATTTCAGTAGTTGCCGCTCCCAATGGAAAACCTATTACTGTACATACTTTAACGCCGCTATTATTTAGTATATTCTTAGAGTATTTTATCCAAGTTGGATTTATACATACAGAACAAAAACTATATTTTAATGCATCTTCACATAAAATTTTAATGTCATTTTCAGAAGCATCTGGTCTTAATATAGTGCTATCAATTAATTGTGATATATTATTCATTATTAATCCTTTTTATTGTTTCTTACATTTATAAGTATAGTAATTTTATTTTTTGTTGTCAAATTTTTTATGAAAAATAATAAATAAAAATAACAAATAGAAATAATAAACAATAATAAATAATAATAAACAATAATTTACAATATTTTTATTATATAGCTATCTTTTTTAAATAAAAAATATATAATATTAATTAATCTTTTATTAAGGAGTACTAATTTGGAATCAGATGACATATTATTTGCTGAAGAGAGAAAAGATAAAATAAAAGAATACATCAATAATAAGAACAAGGCTACTGTAAATGAATTGAGCGATTATTTTAAAGTATCTATAGCCACAATAAGAAATGATCTAAAAGATTTAGAAATGCTGGGAGTATTAACAAGAACTCATGGAGGAGCTATAAAAAAAGCAAAATCATCACAAGAATTAATGCTGGAATTAAGAAACGATAATATAATAGCTAAAAAAAATATAGCTAACAAAGCGTTAAATTTTATAGATGACGGAGATACTTTAATATTAGATTCGGGAACAACAATACATGAACTTGCAAAATTGCTAGGTTCAAAAAAAGACCTTACCATTATAACTAATGATATGACTTGTGCAACTATAGTTGAACCCTATGGCTTTAACATAGTAATGCTTGGAGGAATAGTAGATAATAACTTTCATTGGACTATTGGAGAATATACATGCAAAATGCTTAAAGATTTTAGTGCAGATAAACTATTTCTTTCAGCTGGCGGTTTTTCTGTAGATAAGGGTATATCAATAGGAACTTTATATTTAGCACATATAAAAGAATTGATGATAAAATGTTCTGCACAAACTATATTATTAGCAGACAGATCTAAATTTGAAAAATACAGATTGATTAAATTTGCAGATTTTAGCGATATTGATATATTTATTACAGATTTTTTTGACCAAAATATAAAAAATATATTAGAAGATAATGGAGGAGAAGTAATAGTTGTATAATGATATTTATAAAAATATTTTACTATACAGATA
>NZ_SRZM01000165.1 GCF_019402445.1 Brachyspira pilosicoli | reverse complement strand
TATATAATCAAGCCATTTTTATATTATTAATTAATAAATAAGCGGTTGTTTCAAATTAGAATCTTCAGAATACTTTCTTCCTTGTTCATAATATAAAGGCATTTTATCTGTTCTGTAGGTTAAAAATGGTAAATCTAATCTAAATAATAAAGTTTTATTTTGTTTAGTCATTTCTAATATTCTAGCTTGAAAAGCACCGTAAGTTATTAAAAGATTTTCATTATTATTGCCTGTTAAATCAATATCAGAAACTATTTTTGAGTATTCTCCGTTTTTATAACTATCTATTATTGTAGCAGTGTATCCTGAATTATTATCTCCTGTTATTTTGTATTCTACGTATCTTGATTCACCAGTTGAACCAGGCATTCCATCTGCTTGATCTCTATTATCAAACATAGCTATTCTTCCATCTTCATAAAGAAATAATGCATGCTGATTTCTAGGTCCGTCTGTTTTTCCAACTCCCTGAACTCTATATTGCTGCAAAGAAAGAACATCTTTCAAATAATTTTGACTTGGTATTTGAGAATATCCAGTTCCAGCATCTACTTTTAAGTTATCATGGGCCATAAACCATATTAATTCCCAAGATGAATATCTTATAGCAAAAACTCCTTGATGTCTTGAAGAAACGTATAAAGTATCAGAAGAAGAATCGTATACACAGGCATTAGCATGGAACCAATCTATTTTTGTATTTCCATTGTATATATTTTTATAATCATATACTATTTGGGATAATTCTTGTTCGTTACCACTTCCTACAGCTTTTCTTAATAAATCTCCAAAGTATAAATCTTTAATTATATTTCCATTAGTGTCCATTTCTATTAATCTATCTTCCCAGCCCCAATCTGAGTTTGCTAAATATATATAATTATTTCCTTTTTTTACTAATTCATGATGCATATGATTCTTTGTTGCAAAAAGTCTGTTTCCTAGAAAATCATATATACCTTCATTTCCTTCCATGTTATAAAGTATAAATCTATTATTATCAACAGCAAATCTTGATATATAATTTATTGCTGTATTCACATATCTAACATATCCATTTTTTGATATTCCTATCATACCTTCCCAAGCAGTAGGATTTGCCTGAGCAATCACTCCTACAAAAAACATATCTGGATTATTTGGATACTGTTCTTGTACTGAAGAGTCGTATGCTTTTACTGGAGCATATTTTTCTTGAAGAGCATAACCTCTAAACATAGTTATCATACCAGGGTTATGTTTTTTTTCTATTATTCTTCCGCCATCATTAACTGTTATAGTATTTTCTATATTTTGATACATACCATGTATAGGGAATTCTGTACCATAACCTGCTGGATATGTATGTATTAAGTCAGCTTCACCATGTTGACCTTTAACAGTTACAGTTATAGGGATAGTATTTACTGAATCTATTATATATACTGCTGATAATGGAGTATATTGAAGAGGGTTAATAGTTATTTCACCTATTTTTCCTATACTTCCTGTTTGATTATTATTACAAGATATTGCTATAATAGATATTAGAATTATTAGCACTTTTTTCATAAAATAACTCCTAAAATATTATATGAAATTATTTTTCATATTAACATTTTTTATATTTTATGTCTATAACTTCAAAATAATTTTACTTTTGTATTGACTTATTAAATGTATATGATAGTATAAAAATATATAGAAAAGAGAGTATTTTATGATGTTGAAAAAAAATTATATGTTGTTAATAATAATTAGTATTTTTATTTTAAGTTGCTCCAGTCCTTCTGATCCTAATAATGATAATAATAATGAAAGTGAATATAAAGCTAATGGTATACCTGCTACATATGATGGAACTTGGAAATTTTATAATGTAGATAATACAGGAAATACTGCTATTGATGTTACAATATCTGGAGGTTCTATATCAGGATTGGTAATATCAAATAAATCAGGAAGCAAACAAAATTTTGATAAATCTAAAATATACAGTGAAGAAGGCAATTATAAAAATATATATTATGGTGGCTATAAAGGCTATATAGTTTCTGATGGTAATTGGATAGGTGAAATACAACTTCCAGCTCAATCTTCTACAGGTGTTGGATATGTAAGCATAAAAAATAATTCAACTCAGGAACTTATAGAAGGAATACTAGACCATAATTCGGGTATAACAAGAGGTGAGAATTCATCTACTGTAAAAGATATAAAAGGAACTTGGATTAATGGTGCTAAAGAATTAGTTATTGATCAGCAATTTATTACTTATTCTGATAATGGACAACAAATATTTAAAATACCTTTTATGTTTTTTACTAGCTTTAGTGGATATGAAGGCACAGGTTACAGTATACAAGGACTTTTATATGATGGAGTAAATATAAATACAACAGCAGTAACAACACCAGGAGACATAAAATTCCAATATATTGAAAATAATCATCATCTTACTATAAAAATAGGAGCTGATGGAGTACCTACTAAAGTTGAATGGACAGAAAATCAGCCTACAACTGTAGTTTCAGCAACTGAATTTACTAAACAATCTTAATTTTTTAATAATTATATTTTATTGATTATATAGAACATAATTTAGCTATAGCTTTATAAAATATTTTATAA
>NZ_SRZM01000164.1 GCF_019402445.1 Brachyspira pilosicoli | reverse complement strand
CTAATTAAGAGGTATATTATGTATACATTAGGAATAGATTTAAGCACACAAAGTTTAACATTAAGTATATTAAATTATAAAACTTTAAAAAATGAATTAAATATATCTATAGCTTTTAACTCACTGCAAGAAATAAAAACTTCATCAATGAATAAAAATACTTTACTCATAGACTCCAAAATAGAAGGCAAAGCAGAACAAGATATTAATATTTTTTTGGCTGCATTAGATAAAGCATTGTCAGAACTAAAAGAAAAATGCAATGTTAAAGAGATTAAAGCTATTCAAATTTCTGCTCAGCAGCATGGACATGTTTATTTATCAGAAAATTATAAAAATAATTTAAATAAATTAAAAAGCAAAGAATATATAAATAAAAACTTAACAGAAATATTAAAAGATTCTTATTCATATAATGCAGCCCCTATTTGGAGAACTTCTTGTACACAAAAAGAAGCTAATGAACTTAGAAACTCTGTAGGCGGAAAAGAAAAAATGATTCAAATAACAGGATCAGATTCACCACTTAGATTTACAGGTGCAGTAATAAAATATAATTTTGATAACAACTTAGAATTAGAAAATAATACATATAAAGTATTTCTTCTTAATACATTCATAGCTTCTATTTTCACTGCTAAAGATGATATTAGTGCAGATTTTGGAAATGCCTCTGGTATGAGTTTAATGGATTATACAAAAAAAGAGTGGAATGATAAACTACTTAACACTGTATCAAATAATCTAAAAGAAAAATTAGGAAATATAGATACCCCTTCAGCATTAGCTGGAAATATAACAGAATATTTTATAGAAAAATATGGTTTTAGCAAAGATTGTTTAGTAGGCATAGGAAGTGGGGATAATCCTCAGACTAAAGTATTATATAAAGGAGATATACTATCATTAGGAACTAGCTTTGTGTATATGCTCAACATAGATGAAAACACAAGAGATTTTTCTGGTGTATCTAATGCTATGTATGATGGAATAGGAAATCCATTTATGATATTTTGCCGTACTAATGGGGCTATGGTTTGGGATGAAATAATGAACTTATATCATAAAAATTATAAAGATATAACAGAATCATTGTCTAAAAATATAAATAAATTACCTATTATGATATATCAAAAAGAAAATGAATCTGTACCTATAAGCAAATCTTTTAATATAAAAAGATATTATGATGATATTTCTTTTGATAACGATTATAAGGGTATTGTTTTAAGTTCTTTAGGATTAGTTGCTTCATATTCCAAAAAGTTTGCTTCAGAAAAAAAAGCTGCTAATTTATCTGTTACAGGAGGTCCTACTAAGGATAAAGAAATATTAAAAATAATTGCTAATATTTGGCAATGCCCTATAAAAATACTTCCTTCTGGAGGTGCTTCTCTTGGAGCGGCAATAAGTGCTGTATTATTATTAAAAGAAAATATTTCTCTAGATGATATTAGAGATTCATTAATAGATAATACTGTAATAGAACCTGATTATAATTTATCAAATAAATATGATAATTATTTAAAATCTATGAATGAAAAATTTAATGAAATAATTAAAGATTAATTTTTAATTAATACTTAAAAGAAATTTCAACTAAAAGAAGATAAAGAAATATTACTCTAAAAGCTTAATTATATTTTTATTATTTTTTTGTTTAGCATAAAATAATGCATCATTACCGTCATTATTTACTATATATTTATCAGCATTAGCATTCAAAAGCAAAGCTACAACTTTTGTATGCCCTTCCATAGAAGCTAATATTAATGCAGTATTACCCGCCTCATCTTGAACATTTAAATTAACATTTTTAGCTATCAATTTTTCAACAATATCATCATCACCAAATATTGATGCATCTAAAAGAGTTTCTTCATCTTGGGTGAGCGTATATGCTAAATCGAAAGAAAAGAATATAAACATTATTAAAAAAAGATATTTTTTCATAACAAGTCCTATATAAAAAAACGACTCTTAAAAGCTTTTTAAGAATCGTTTATTAAAAGATGTGGAGGTTATGGGGATCGAACCCACGACCTACTGCGTGCAAGGCAGTCGCTCTCCCAAACTGAGCTAAACCCCCGTATATGTTAAAGAACCTGAGCGTGTGGGCCTGGGAGGAATTGAACCACCGACCTTTCGATTATCAGTCGAACGCTCTAGCCATCTGAGCTACAGGCCCTTTTTTTTATCTTTAATATGTTGTATAATATAACATATTACAAAAAAAATAGCAAGCTTTTTTCTAAAATATTTTTTAAAAAACTTCTATACACTAATGGAGAGATATATGAATTTTAAAATTTCTAAAATAATGGCTAAAAAAGACTTTCAAAAAGAGTTCTCTGATTTTATGTTGAAGGCTGTTTCTATTCCTAATGTGATTAGTTTTGCAGGTGGTATGCCTAACCCAATTTCTTTTCCAAATAAAGAATTAAAAAAAGCATACTCTTTTGTAATGGATAATCATTATAAAACAGCTTTGCAATATGCAAATACTCAAGGATATATTGAATTAAGAAAAATAATAGCTCAAAGATACAAGACTAAAGAAAATATTAATTTGGAAGCAGAGGATATATTAATAATTAACGGAGCACAACAAGGATTTGATATAATATCAGCTGTTACACTAAATGACAATGATAATGTTATAGTGGAAGCTCCAACTTTTTTGGCAGCAATTCAAACATTTAATTTGTATAATGCTAAAATACATAGCGTAGAAATAAACGATGAAGGAATTAATTTAGATGAATTAAAAAATATACTCAAAAAATATAAATCAAAATTATTTTATACAATTCCAAATTTTCAAAACCCAACAGGTTTAACGTATAATAATGCAACAAGAAAAATAATTGCAGATATGATAAAAAAAACTAACACCATACTTATAGAAGATAATCCATATGGTGCTTTGAGATTTAAAGGAGAAAATCAAGAATCATTTTTTAATTTACTAAATGAACAAGTAATATTAATGGGTTCTTTTTCAAAAACAATTTCACCTGGTATAAGAGTTGGATGGATTGCTTCAAAAAATAAAGAGTTCATGAAAAAAGCTATAGAATACAAACAAATACTTGATGTTCACACTAGCATGCCTGACCAAATGGCTATTGCTCAATATATAAATAATAGTAATTTTGATAAGCATATAGAAAAAATAAGAAAACTTTACCATAAACAATGCAATGCTATGATTAATGCTATAGAAAAATATTTTCCAAAGGAAGTAAAATATACAAAACCTGAAGGAGGTATGTTTATATGGGTAGAACTTCCAAAAAATATCAAATCTGTAGAATTAGCAAATGAAACTATAAAAAGAAATGTTGCAATATCCCCTGGAGACCCTTTTTATAATAAAAAAAGAAATGTCAGCACTTTTAGATTGAGTTATTCAAACTGTTCTGTAGAAAATATTGATAAGGGAATGAAGATAATAGGCGAAACTATAGAAAAAATGCTTAAATCAAAATAAATTAATAATTAGGAACAAAAAAAATGAAAGATATAAGAGTAGAAAAATTAGCTTACAATTTAGTAAACTATTCATGCAGATTAAAAAAAGGGGAAAATGTTTTAATAAAGGTTTATGGAGAGGGAGAAGAAAGAAGCTTAGTAATGGCTATAATACAAGAAGTTTATAAAATTGGTGCTAATCCTTTTGTATGGAATCATGACCCTCAGATAATGAGAGAACTATTAAAAAAATGTAATGATGAGCAAATAAAAACTTGGGCAGAATCAGATTTAATGTTAATGAAAAAAATGGATGCATATATTGGTGTTTGGGGAGGCAACAATAATGCTGAAAACTCTTCAATTAAAGAAGAAAATTATAAAATATATGAGAAACTTTATTTAGACCCAGTACATATGCATCAAAGGGTAAAAAACACAAAATGGGTTGTATTAAACTACCCTACTTCTTCTATGGCACAGCAGGCTTCTATGAGCACAGATGAGTTTGAAGATTTTTATTTTAAGGTTTGCAATTTAGATTATTCAAAGATGGATAAGGCTATGGATAATTTAGTTAGTCTTATGAATAAAACTGATAAAGTAAAAATTATAGGAGAAGGTACTAATTTGGAATTCTCTATAAAAAATATACCTGCTATAAAATGTGCTGGAATAATGAATATACCAGATGGCGAAGTGTTTACTGCTCCTGTGAGAGATTCTGTTAATGGAGTTTTATCATATAACACTCCTTCATTATATAGTGATGGATTTACTTACGAAAATATTAAATTAGAGTTCAAAAATGGAAAAATACTAAATGCATCTGCAAATGATAATGAAAGAATAAATAAAATATTTGACACAGATGAAGGTGCTAGATATATAGGCGAGTTTGCTATTGGAGTTAATCCGTATATAACTAAACCTATGAAAGATACTTTGTTTGATGAGAAGATTATGGGAAGCTTCCATTTTACTCCTGGTGCTTGTTATGATGAAGCTCCTAATGGAAATAAATCTACTATACACTGGGATTTAGTTTGCATACAAACTAAAGAATATGGCGGAGGCGAGATGTATTTTGATAATGTATTAATTAGAAAAGATGGTGTATTTGTTATAGATGAACTAAAATGTTTAAATCCTGAAAACTTAATATAATTATTTTTAATAAAATATACAAAAAAACAAGGGGTAATTAAAGCCCCTTGTTTTTATTAATTTAATAATAAAATATTATTTATTTTTTATTTCTTTATACTATCAAGACCTTTTTTTATCTTTTTATAAATATCTTCAGGTGTTTCATTTTCAAGACTTTCAACATCTATTATATAAACCTTATCTTTGTAATATTCTAATACAGGCTTACTTTGACTTTCAAAAACTTTTATTCTATTTTTTATAGTTTCTTCATTATCATCAGAACGACCTCTATTTAAAAGCCTTTTTATTATAATATTTTCAGCAACACTAAGATTAATAATAGCATCAATTTTATAATTTAATTTTTCTAATAATTTATCTAATTCTTTAGCCTGCTCCATAGTTCTAGGATATCCGTCAAGCATAAATCCCTTTTTACAATCATCTTTTTTAAGCCTATCAAAGAGCATATCTATAACTAAACTATCAGGAACCAATTCTCCCTTATCCATATATCCTTTAGCAGTCTTTCCAAGCTCAGTACCATTTGCAATATTTTCTCTAAACATATCTCCTGTAGAAATATGAGATATAGAATATTCTTTTTCTATTAACTCAGATTGAGTACCTTTACCAGAACCAGGTGCCCCTATAAAAATAATATTAATCATAGTTTTATCTCCTAATATTGTATATTATTATAAATAGTATAATCAATAAAAATATATTGTCAAATAAATTATATAAAATTACCACCGATAAGTATATGCAATATTAGCTCCTCCATAACCTCCGGAAAAAGTAAGCTCTTCTACAGCAAAATTACTCTCATTAACCCAAAGCATATAATATATTCCCGCAGTTAAAGCAAAAACTCCAGTGGCTACCAAACCACCTATATATATATTAAAAGCAGTATTATATGTAGTTAAATCAACAGGAGGTCTATTTGGAGCATTTTGATATTTATCATAATAATTAATCATAGTATAATCAAGTATTTCATTAGCATATATATAAGTACCAACAGAAAAAATAGTACTTGCTATAGTGAGCCCTAAAAATATTTTTGTATTTCTTTCATAATTTTTAAATACCACATCTACCCAAGTAGGTTCATAAAAGCGTTTCATATTTGGTGTTAAATCTAAATAATTCGTGCTTTTTACTGTAAAAGTACCATAATAGTCTATATAATTAGTATTGGTAATCTTTATAGAATAAGTACCAAATCCAAAATCTTCATATATAAAATCAGCTGGCTTTCTTTTTATTCCATTAATAACCACTGAACTATTTTCTCCACCTGGTATATTAATTTTTACTTTAGCAGTATTAGTCATTTCAATCATACTAAAATTAAGCATTATATCTTCATTTGTTTTTTCAAAAGAAAGCATAGTATCTATTGTTTCGTATAAATCTTTTTTAATTGTAAATCTATGGGCATTAGTAGTTAAAGTGGGCAAATATAAAGTATCTCCGCTCATTCCAATCAATGCATTATCAACATAAACGAATGCCCCCTCAGGCTCTACATCAATGGCAATAGTGCCAGTCTTATCTACATAACTAATTCTATTTGCTATATCCAAAGCATAAATAGGAATCTGTTCATCTATTTTTGCCTCAGATACTTCTATACTATAAGTATTTATTTTTCTCTCTTTCACATACGCTATAGAAGTTATCACACTAATATTTGGTCTTTTATATTCAATGCTTCCAAATATAACAACATCAGCATCTCTTTTAAACACCTCTTTTTTTATATCATCTCCTGTATACTCATAAAAATATCCACCAAGCTCTATATTTTGTATAAAATCATTGGTATTTTTTACTATAACATTGCTTCCATTATAATTTATAATAACCTCTTCATCATTAAGTTGAAAATATTTAGTTTCTGGCGTTATAAGTGTAACATTGCTTCTTAATCCACCCCAATTAGTATAATAGTAATACTCATAATTTGTAACAATTGCAGTATTACTAGAAGATTCTGTTGCAGTGTAGGTAATATTTGTAAATTGAAAAACTTTTCTTTCATAAGCTCTTTCAAAATCTACTGGGGTTAATTTTACATTGGTTGATGATTGAAGTCTTATAGTTTTATTATATTCTAATTGATTAGCTATTGCATCTGCTATTGCTAGAGTTAAATAGTTATAGTTTGTATTATCACTTAAATTTGTATATATAAATATTTCTATCTTTGCAGTATCTGATGCTGTATAATATGGACGCACCTCTTCTACTGTAATAGGTCTGCCACCAAAAGAATATAGCAGATTAGATATTATAAGAGTTAATATTAAAATATAATAATTTCTATGCATAGTTAATTTAATATAATTTTATAAATCTAATTTTATACTAAAAAACTTCTTTTATCAATATGTATATAAAAATATAATAAAACTTCTTGACAATACTATATCTTTTATATATCATAGCTTATTAAATGTTTTTATCTAACAACTATTATTTAATCGTATATACAAAAAAGGAAGCGGAATAATGAAATCAGTAAAAAGCGAAATAAAATATCCTATTATATTTATAATACTTTCTATACTTTTTTTTGCAAGCAATTTAACCTTTTCTTATCTTCAAATGGGAGATGTTATTCTCTGGGACATAAAAAATATTAAAGATGCTGTATTAAGTGGTAATTTATATTTTTGGAATAATGCTTATTTTACAATATCAGCACCTGCAACAGTGCCTATACACCCAAAATCTTTATTAATGACTATTCTGCCATACAAAATATATCCTCAAGTTACAATTATTTTTCATATAGCTGTAATGGGTTATGGATTATTTTTATTTTTAAGAGAAAAGAAATTATCAATAAATGCTTCTATGTTTGGGGCAATTGCTTTGATGTTTTCTAATGCAATATTTACTCTTATACTTCCTGGGCATTTAGGTAAATTTGAAACTTACTGCTATTTTCCTTTAGTTTTATATTTCTTATCAAAGGCAATGCATACTGAGAAGTGGAGAGATTTCTTTTTTACTGGTGCTTTTTTAGGCATTGCTTTTTTAGGTGGAGCTTTGGATGTGGCAATGTATTTTGCTTTATTTCTCTCTTGTTATTTTTTATATTTATTATACAGCAAAAAAAACAATCTTAAATTAATTGAATATATAAAAACTAATATTAAAAAAATAATATTGTTATGTGTAAAGTTTGCATTAGTTGCAGTATTTTCTTTTTTAATGTCTATACAAGTTATAATGGTTACGAAAAACACTCAAGACATGGGAGCTGCTGGGGTGCAAAATAAACAAGACTTATGGAATTGGGCTACAAGATGGTCTTATCCGCCTGAAGAAGTATTAGGATTTTTTGTACCTGGTCTTTTTGGATACTATTCTGGAAGCGAAACTCACCCATACTGGGGAAGAATAGCTAATATGAACGGAGAGCCAAAAACTTCAAACTTCTCTCTCACTGCTGTAAACATTGGATATATAACATTTTTATTTATAATATTTGCTTTATTTATAAGCAAGAAAAAATACAGTGAAAAATATTTTTGGATAGGTACTGCTTTATTCTTTTTGATAGCAAGCTTTGGAAGATATTTGCCTATTATATACGGAGCATTGTTTCAAATACCAATATTTAGAGATGCAAGAAACCCTAATAAATTTATAGAAATTATACCTATACCATTTGCAATACTTTCAGCATTTGCAGCAGATTATATATTCAAAGCAATAGAAGCAAAAAAAAATGATAAACTTCTTAAATACTTAGAAGATGAATATAGAGGAATAAGTGTAGCACAAAAAATAATGTATGCTGTATTAATTTTGTCTGTTGTATTTGCTGTTATCACTATACTATTAAACGGCTTTATACAAAATGCATTTCTTACTGACTGGCAAGATAAATCTGCATTAATAGCAAAAAATATATCAATGTCTTTTATAAGACTCACTCTAATATCATCTGTAACAACTCTTTTAATGATTAATTCTATTTCTTTAAAAGAGATAACATTAAAA
>NZ_SRZM01000163.1 GCF_019402445.1 Brachyspira pilosicoli | reverse complement strand
AGGGGTATATCTATATAACTTTTTTATGTGTATTTATTTTTAATAATGTTTATATTTGTATTGACAATTTATTATATAAAAAATAAAATACAAGGAATAAATGGAGGATTAAATAAACTGTATAATGAAACTTAAAGTTGAGAAAAAGACTATTAGTATAAGAGATGATAATGATAATAATAGAGAAGTTTTAAGAGATATTTTAATTAATGATGAAAATAAAACAAACTCAGATTTACACAAATATTTTATAGAAAATAGAGAAGAAGCAGTTTATAAGCATTTATCTTACTTTGATGTTTATGAGAGATATTTTTCAAGGTTTAGAGGAAAAGATATTAATTTACTTGAAATAGGGGTAGGATACGGCGGTTCATTAAAGATGTGGAAAAATTATTTCTCTAAAAATGGTGCTAAAGTAAATATTTATGGTATTGATAAAAAAGAAAAATGCAAACGTTTTGAAGATGATAATATAAAAATATATATAGGCTCTCAAAATGACAGAGATTTTTTAAGAGAATTAAAAAATAAAATACCAAAATTGGATATACTTATTGATGATGGCAGTCATATAATGGAAGACCAGAGAATTACTTTTGAAGAGATGTATGGACATATTAAAGATGATGGGATTTATTTATGTGAAGATGTTTATACTTCTTATTGGACTAATTGTAATGGTGGGTATAAAAATCCTAATTCATTTATAGAATATACAAAAAACTTGATTGATTATTTGAATGCATATTCTGCTATAGAAGGGGACACTTTAGAGGCTAATAATTTTACGAATACTGCTTATTCTATTTCTTATTATGAGAGCTTAATTGTAATTGAAAAGCGTATAAGAGATAGCAGGTATAATAGTTATTGTCAGCAGGCTTCTATAGGAAAGATGATGTAATTATTTGGGAGTTGTAATGATATGGTAAAAAGAATAGATATAGAAGAGTTTTTAAGATTACAAAGAGAAGAGAACTTACCTGTTATAGATGTTCGTTCGCCTTCTGAGTTTAATCATGGACATATACCTAATGCTAAAAATGTTTATTTGTTTGATGATGAAGAGAGAAAAACAGTCGGTACTATATATAAAGAAGAGGGCAGAGAGGCTGCTATATTAAAGGGGCTTGAATATGTTGGAAGCAGAATGGTTACAATATTAAAAGAGGTTGATAAGATATCTAATAATAATGTTATATTAATGCATTGTTTTAGAGGAGGCATGAGAAGTGAGTCTGTTGCTTGGTTATGCTCTAATTACAAATATGATGTTTATGTGCTTGATGGCGGGTATAAAAACTATAGACGATATGTTTTAGAGTCTTTTAATAATAAAAAATATAAAATCAATTTAGTTACAGGAAGGACAGGAAGTAAAAAAACTTTGATACTAAATAAATTAAAAGAATTAGAATATAATGTTGTAGATTTAGAGGGTATTGCTAAACATAAGGGTTCTGCTTTTGGGTGGATTAATGAAGGAGAGCAGCCTAGTCAGGAACAATTTGAAAATAATTTATGCTTAGAACTATCTAAATATGATAATGGGGCTTCTTTATGGGTGGAAGATGAAAGTTTATTAATTGGAAAAAGAGCTATACCAAGGGGGCTTTTTGATAATATGAAAAGTCCTGAGAATATTATATATTTAAATGTTTCTATAGAAGAGAGGGCTAAATATATAACAGATACTTATGGAAAATATAGCATTGATGATTTAAGAGAATCTATAATCAAAATAAAAAAACGTCTTGGTGATGAGAGAATGAGAGAGGCTTTATCCTTATTAGAAGAAGGTAAAATATATGAATGTGTTTTGGTTTTATTATATTATTATGATAAGGCTTATAGATTAAGTATTCAAGAAGAAAATAAAATTATTAATATAGAATGTAATAATTTAACTATAGATGATATAGTATCTGCAATTTCAAAACTTAAATCTTAATTTTACTATTTTTTTATACATAAAAAAAGGATTAACCATTTTTGGCTAATCCTTTTTATTTTTATTCTATTTTTTATTAGAATGATTCAAACTCATCATCATCATTTGCAGGAGCATTAAAAGTAGAACCAAACTCTTTATCAGAAGAAACATTAGAAGGTCTAGTTTCTTCATAAGGTTTTTTAGTAGGTTCTGATGATTTTAATGGGCTTTTTAACTCTGGTTTTTTGTATATATTATTTTCTTTTTTAGGCTCTTCTTTTTTTGCTGCAGTATTAGTTTTTGTATCTTCTTTCTTTTCTTGATTGTTTGTTTTTACTGGTATTTTACAATCTGCATTTCTCAACTTAAAGAATGCCATAGCATTTAATAATTCTTTAGATTGAGAGAATAAAGTTTCAGAAGAAGCACTAGCTTGTTCTACTAAAGCAGCATTTTGCTGAGTAGCCATATCCATTTGAGCTATAGCTATATTAACCTGATCAACTCCAGCCTGTTGTTCCATAGCAGTAGAGCTTAAATCCTGCATAATCTTAGCAGTTTCTTCAATTTGTTCTTTTAAGTTTTTAAATATCTCTGTTGATTCTCTAGCTGTTTCTGTAGCAGTAGCAATTTTCTCTTCAGAATCAGAAACTAAAGTAGTAATGTCTTTAACAGAAGCCTGAGTAGTTTGAGCTAAGTTTCTAACCTCAGAAGCAACAACCGCAAATCCTCTTCCTTGTTCTCCTGCACGAGCAGCCTCAACAGCAGCATTCAAAGCAAGTATGTTTGTTTGGAATGCAATAGATTCAATTATTTTTGTAATAGCACTAATTTTTGAGCTTGATTCATAAACAGCCTCAATGTTTTTAGTAGTTTCTTCAATAATTCTTCCAGCCTCATCTATAGCATGACGAGAGTTAATCATCATGTTATTTCCTTCAACAGTATGTTCTGCAGAAGTTTTTATTGTAGAAGCAATCTCTTCCATAGAAGAAGCAGTTTCCTCAAGACCAGAAGCCTGATTTTCTGTTCTATTTGATAATTCAATATTTTGTTGTGCTACTTCTTGAGCAGAAGCTTTTACTATATCAGCACTGCAATATACAGTTTTTACTTTTTCATTAAGAGTATTTAATGTACTTGCTATAGCACCAGCTATTATAGCAAACTCATCTTTTCTATTAAGCACAGGTTCTGGTACATGCCAGTCTAAATCGCCTTCGGATAGTCTTGTCAAATCTTTTGATAATAATTTTAATGTAGTAGTAATACTTCTTATATATAAGAATATTATAAAACATGTGATTATTAATATAACTACAGTACCAATTCTTGAATAAAGTCTCATAGAATAAGTATGAGCAAATAATTCTTTTGATGCTACACTCATCACTATAGACCAACCGGAAATAGGTTCTTTATAGAATGCTGAGAACGAATCTTCACCATTGAATGGAGATTTGAACTCATAAGTACCAGATTCATTTTCAGAAGCATAAACAATATAATCAGCATTTTTAAGAGTTTCATTTCTAACATGTTCAGGAATAGGGTCAGCTATAACATTTCTATCTGTATCTATAACGAAAGGGTGTCCAGTGTTTCCAAATTTAACTAACTCTAATTCATCATCTATAAATCCAAGCCAATCTACTAATATAGCAACACTTCCTATTATGTTTCCTAATGAGTTTTTTATTGGACTGAATACTACTACTAAATATAGCCCATCCGTAATAGAAGAAGGTATTACTGTTTTATACATAGCAGTTTGTCCAGCTCTTACTTTTCCCCATGCATCTGTAGTATTTAATTTTACCATAGTAGGGGAATTTACAATTTTTCCATCAGCACTGTCTAATACTATGTTGCCATTAACATCATATAAAGCTAATCCATTTAATTGGTCATTATTATTAGCGAGTTTTTTTAGTACATCTTGAGCTGCAAGAGCAGTTTCAGGAGTGTTTAAAGCTAAATATTCAGTTAATTCAGTATGACTTTTAGATATTGAATCAGCTAAAACCATAGCCTGTTTTAACCACACATTAACCATTCTTGAATATATTTTAGTAGATGATTCTAAACCAAATATAGCCCCTTGCCTTATACCTTGAGCACCTATATTTAAAATTATCATAACCAGTATAGTTGTCATTACTGTTATAATTGCGGTAACAAATAAAGGTACTTTTACCGACAAAGATTGCAACTTTTTCACTTTTGAACTCCATTTTCTATTTATTAACTGCATAATAATAACTACTATTTTTAATCAAGTCAAGTGTTCTCAACTTGTTTTTTGTACTTTTTTATGCTGTTTATTATTATCGTAATGGTATTGTTTAATTTTTAATATTGAGTTTATTTTCTGCTTCACTTTTTCTTATATATAAAGGATTTAGCGAAAATATGTTATCGAATTCTTTTTTATTGTAGCGTTCTTCTGACATTAATATTGAATTTGATGCTTTTATGATATTGTAGGAATTGTCTAATTTGTTTAATTTGTATTCTTGTAATTTCTCTAGAAAATAAGATTCATTTTTTGAAAACCCATCTCCGCATAATGTGATGGTATCATCTTTTGTTGATATATCTTTTATTAAATTTGTTGCTTCTTCATATGTTAAATCTAGATTTTCTTTTATTTTGTTATTATCTTTATATATATTAGCGTAAATACTTCCCTTTCTAGCATCTATCATAGATAGTTTTATGCCATTAAATGATACTATATTTTGATATAATGTTTCTAAACTTGATACTCCTATAATTGGTATGTTTTTTGCATAACATATTGTCTTTATTGTAGAAAATGCTATTCTAATTGCTGTAAATGAACCTGGTCCTATACCCATTACTATACAATTAATGTCATTTAGAGATATTTTATTATCTTCCAAAAAAACATTTAATATAGGAAGTAATTCTTCATTATGGTTTTTTATATTTTCTTTATTTATTTCAATTATATTATTATCTTTTTTTAATGCTATAGAAAAGCTTGATGATACTGTGTCGAATGCTAATATATTATGGCTCATGACATTAAATTTATTACTAACCCTTTAAGTCTCATCATTTTGTTTGCTATTGCTATATGATTCTTTTGCTCTTTCATAATTTCTCTATATAGAGCATCTAATTCTTCATTTATTTTTGATATTACTTGGAATTTTTTAAGGTTTGAGAATACAGTTCTTACTTTGTATGCATCTTTTATTACTTTTTCTGTTAGAGATGTTATTAAATCTCTGAATTTCTGAAAATCTTTAATATTAGCACTTTTTTCTAACACATTTCCAGCGTCATAAATTTGTCTTTTTAATTCATCTAATTCTAATGAGTATTTTCTAATTTCTCTCTCTTCTTCTAGCATTGCGGCAAAAGAGGAAGATGATGTTGCAACTTTCATAGATGTGGTTTCAGGATGCATTAATATATTATTTAAGTTTATATCAGTATTTCTTCTCTCTTGTACTCTCATAGCAGAATCCTTTAAATTATGTTAACTATCATAATATTATGTTAACCTAACATATATCGCGAAAAATAGCAACATAATAAATGTCGTATTTTTAAAAAAATGCTTTATTTATTTTTAATTTTATTCAAAAATCGTTAATTACTACTTGAAGTAATTTGATAATATTGTATAATAATACTCAGTATTTTAATAAAGGAGTTTTTTAATGGATACCAAAAGGGAGAGATTGTCAAGTAGATTAGGTTTTTTGCTTGTATCAGCTGGATGTGCTATAGGGCTTGGCAATATATGGCGATTTCCCTACATTACTGGAAAATACGGCGGAGCTGCTTTTGTTATAATATATATAATATCATTATTAGCAGTAGGCATACCAATACTTATAATGGAGTTTAGCATAGGACGTGCTGGTCAGAGAGATATTGCCGGTTCTTATAAAGTATTAGAAAAGAAGGGGCATAAATGGCATATAATTGGTTATGTGCAAATAATAGGCTGTTTAATACTTATGATGTTTTATACTACAGTTGCTGGCTGGAGCATAATATACGCTTTTTATATGTTAATTGGAAAGGTAGATAATCTTAGTGCTGAAGGGGTAGGTGAGCTTTTTGGGGCTACTATTGCTAATCCTTATATTAGTGTTGCTGGTTTATTTGTTACAGTTTTGCTAGCTACTATAATATGTTTTATTGGGCTTCAGAAGGGGGTTGAAAAATACTCTAAGTTTATGATGTCTTCTTTGTTTGTAATAGTAGTTATACTTATAATAAGGTCTATTACTTTGCCTAATGCTATTGAGGGAGTAAAATTTTACCTTCTTCCAGATTTAGGCAAAATGTTTGACGGAGGAATAGAAAACTTTTTTGAAGTTGTTTATGCGGCAGTTGGTCAGGCATTTTTTACTCTTGGTATTGGTATAGGGAGCATGACAATTTTTGGAAGCTATATAGGAAAAGAGAGAACTATAACAAATGAAACTCTTATAATAGTTGTGTTGGATACTTTAATTGCTTTCTTATCTGGGCTTGTTATATTTCCTGCAAGTTTTGCTTTTGGAGTTAATCCAGGAGAGGGACCGGGATTAGCTTTTGTTACTCTTCCTAATATATTTAACTCAATGCCTTTATCTAGAGTTTGGGGATTGCTATTCTTTGTATTTTTATCTATGGCGGCACTTACTACTGTTATAACTGTATTTGAAAATTTAATTGCTTTTACTATGTCTGAGTTTAACTTAAAAAGAAATATATCTTCAGTGATAGTTGGTATTGTAGTATTTGTTTTAGGTTCTACTACAGCATTAGGTTTTAATGTATTATCATTTATAGAGCCTATGGGAAAGGGTACTAGCTTTTTGGATTTATATGACTTTATTGTTACATACAATTTAGTTGAGCTTGGAGGTATTTATATAATAATATTTTGTGTTTCTAAATATGGTTGGGGTTGGGATAATTTTATAAAAGAGGCTGATATGGGAATGGGAGTTAAATTCCCTCAATTTACAAGGTTTTATATAACCTATATTCTTCCTCTAATTATATTTATAATATTTATAATTAATTATATTGTTAAGTTTTCTTGAACAAATTAGTTTATAAATATTTATTAATAAAGCTGATATACAAAAACAACTTTATATTAAAAAAACATACAAAAAATAATTTACGAGACAATTTTTTTGGAGAGTATATAAATATTATGCTCTCCTTTTTTTATTTTGGGTATTGACATTATTTTTATATAAGTATATCATTATATTATAATATAGTTATATATAAATAGGTGTTTTATGAAAAAAAATCAAAAAAAAGAAAAAAACATAATAGAAGACTATGAGGATAATTGTGAGGTAAATAATATATCTTCATTTATACCAAAACTTCCAAATGATGATGAGTTTTCGGTTTTAGCTGATTTCTTTTCTGTATTTTCTGACCCTACTAGATTAAAAATAATATCTGTTTTAAGTGAGAGAGAATTATGCGTTCATGAATTGGTATCTTTGCTTGATATGAAGCAGCCTTCTGTATCACAGCATTTAAAGATGTTATGGCAGGCTAGGGTAGTAAAAAAAAGAAAAGTTGGGCTTCATGTATTTTATAGGCTTGATGATGAACATATAGAAAAAATTTATGCTTGGGGGTATGAGCATGTCAAAGAATAAAGAAAAATTTTTATTTATTGCGGAAATTAGTATTTCTTTAATTGTATTAATTTTACTTAATGTTTTGCATGATAGGATTCATGGTTTAATAGAATATGTAATATTTTTTATACCTTATTTTATTTTAGGCAGAGATGTTTTTAAGAATGCTGTATTAGATTTTGTGAAGGGCAAGTTTATGAGAGAGAGTTTTCTTATGAGCATTGCTACAGTTGGTGCTATAATACTTCATCAGTTACCTGAGGCATTAGCAGTACTTCTTTTCTACAGAATAGGGGAATATTTTGAAGATATGGCGGTTGATAAATCTAAAAGAACAATAGCAGCACTAATGTCTATAAGGGCAGATTTTGCTAATATTATAAAAGAAGATGGAACTATAGAAAAAGTTGATATTTCTAAAGTTAATATAAATGACAATATATTAATTAATCCTTTTGAAAAAGTACCTTTAGATTCCATTATCTATGAAGGAGAGAGCTGGCTTGATACTAAAGCTTTAACTGGTGAGAGTATGCCAAAAGATGTAAGGGTTAATGATGAAATTTTAGCAGGCACTATAAATGGTGAAAGCAGTATAAAGGCTAGAGTTATTAGAGTATATGCAGAGTCTTCAATAGCAAAAATATTAAAGCTAGTTCAGGAATCTCAAAACAGAAAAGCTAACATAGAACAATTCATTACAAAGTTTGCTGGAATATATACTCCTATAGTTGTATTTGGAGCTATTTTACTTACTATAATACCTACAATAGTATATGGCAAAGAGTTTTTTAATGATTGGTTTTCACGTTCTCTTACATTGCTTGTAGTTTCTTGTCCTTGTGCATTTATGGTTGGTATTCCTTTAACATATTTTGCTTCTATAGGACGAGCTTCTAAATTTGGTATAATGGTTAAAGGTGGGGTGTTTTTAGATTTACTTGCTCAAACTAAAAAAGTAATATTCGATAAAACAGGAACTCTCACCAAAGGTAAGTTTTATATAAGAGAGATAGAAAATGCTGGTATATATGATGATGACACATTAATTAAATATGCTTCTTTGGCAGAAATGGGTTCTTCTCACCCTATAGCCATATCAATAGTTGAGCATTACAAAAAAAATCATGATATAAATGAAAGCTTAATAACATCACATAAAGATATTAGAGGTAAGGGTTCAGAATCAATGATTGAAGGAAAAAATGTTTTAATAGGAAAGCTTGATTTATTAAAGCAAAATAATATAAAGCTTCCAGATAATATTAATAATAAGTTTAATGTTTATATTTCAATAGACGGTGAATATGCTGGAGCTTTTTACATTGATGATATTATAAAAGATGATACTAAAGAGGCTATTGATTTATTAAACTCTATGAATATAGAAACTGCATTAATTAGTGGCGATAATATAGAACGCGTTACTTCATTTGCAAAAGAAAATAACATACAATCATTTAATGGAGGATGTTTACCAGAAGAAAAAGTAAATGTATTAGAAGGTATGATGAAAGATAGCAAGGTTTCTATATTTGTAGGCGATGGAATAAATGATGCTCCTTCTTTGGCTCGTGCGGATATTGGTATTGCTATGGGAGGGCTTGGTTCTGATGCTGCTATAGAAAATGCTGATGTTATTATAATGGATGATAAGCCTTCAAAAGTGGCTGCTATTATTAAGCTTGCTAAAAAGAATCATATTGTTGTTTTAGAAAATATATTACTTGCATTAGTGATTAAATTTGGTGCTATAATACTTGGAGCTTTGGGGCTTGCTTCTATAGCACTTGCAATATTTGCTGATACTGGTGTTACTGTTATAGTTGTGCTTAATGCTTTAAGACTTCTTTATCCTATAGGAGAGAAATCAAATATTGAAAATGTAAGTCCAAAAGATATAGATATAAAAGTAACAAGCTGTAATTGCGGGCATCACCATTAATAAATAATATTTTTAATATTTTGATATTTAAATATTTGAAAAAATATATATAATGTAATAAAAATGAATTAGTTTGGAGTTTTAATGGAATACCTAAAAGAGACCGTTTTTTATGGAAATAGTTTATTTAAATATTTAATTGCTTTAGTATTATTTATTTCAAGTTTTGCTATTATGAGAATTGGACTTCTTATTTTAGTGAGACTATTAATGAAGGTTAATGTTAAGTTTCAGAATTCATTTTTTTTGGCTTTAGCTAAGAGTGTAAAAAGAAGAAGTTTACCTGTTATATTTGTAGCTTCTTTAGCAATAGGTAAATCTACACTAGTATTACCTAAGGTCTTAGGAGGATATTGGGGCAAGATATTAGCTGTATGTATAATTGTTTTCTCTGTATTATTTATATGTGATATTATAACTAATTTTACAGAGAATTATTTATCACAGAAAAAAAATGTTATTATATCTGACGGAATAGTTACTTTAATAAAAGTATTAGTATGGATAATTGGTATTTTAACTATACTTTCAAATGTTGGTGTTAATGTTACTACGTTTATTACAGGACTTGGTATTGGCGGTGTTGCTGTGGCATTTGCTGCTCAAAGTATAATAGCAGATTTATTTAATTATTTTGTTATTGTTTTTGATAAGCCTTTTTTGAAAGGGGATTTTATTCAGATTGACCAAGATTTGGGTACTGTTGAATATATAGGTATAAAATCTACTCGTATAAGAAGAAACAGCGGAGAACAGCTTTTAATATCTAATACTAATTTGCTTGCTTCAAGAATACAAAACTATAGAGTATTAGAAAAAAGAAGAAAATATATGGTATTAGGTGTTGAATATTCAACTCCATTAGAAACACTTAAAAAAATACCTGATTTGGTTAAAAGTATTATAGAAAGTGAAAGTTCTACTACATTTTATAGTGCAAGATTTGTAGAGTTTGCAGATTCTTCATTAAATTTTGAAGTTATATATTATGTTAATATTCCCGATTATGCTGAGTTTGTAAAAGTTGTAGAGAGCATTAACTATAAGCTTGTAGAAGAGTTTGCAAAAATTAATGCTAATTTTGCATTCCCTTCAAGAACTCTTTATATTAGCAAAGATTAAGCTTTTAATTTAAAATACTCTAACTTATTATGCACATTTAAAGTATCATCTGCTACTTCTTTACCTAAAATGGAACTTTGATAAACTAGCTGTGAGTTTTCTTGTGTTATAGTATTTAATTCATTCATAGCTAAATTAATTTCTTTTACACTGTTCTCTTCTGTAGATACAGAATTATATACCTCCAAAAGAAGATTTGATACTTCATTAGCTGAGTTTTCTATTTTTGAGAGTATCTCTAAAGAGTGTGTAACAGATTCATATCCTACATCTATTTTTGATAAAGTTTTTTCTATAATGTTAGTTATATTACCTGCTGCCTCGTTAACATTATTAGCCAAGTTTCTAATTTCCAAAGCAACTACAGCAAACCCTTTGCCTTGTTCACCAGCACGTGCTGCTTCTACTGCGGCATTTAATGCTAAAATATTTGTTTGTAATGCAATATCTTGTATAAGTTTTGTAATATTTGAAATCTCTTTACTAGAAGATGATATATCATACATATTATTTGATATTTTATTAACAGCCTCAACTCCACTTTTTGAATAATCTGCTACTTTTATGCCCATATCTTTTGCTAAATTACTATGTTTTGATGTTTCTGATATTGATGTAAAAAGACTTTCAATAGAGCTTGTTATTTCTTCTATGGCAGCAGCTTGAGATGAAGTTCTATCAGATAAATTATAAATACCATTAGATATTTGTGCTGTAGAGTTTTTGATGCCGTCTATATGTGATTTGATACCATAAACTATTTGAGATATTTTCTCTTGCATATCATTTAAAGAGTTAGTTAAATGTCCTGATTCATCTTTTAATGACAAATCTTTTTTATTAAAGTTGCTATTAAAGTTTCCTTCTTTCATAAAGTCTATTATCTCTATAGAGTGATTTAAAGGCTTAATTACTTTTGATACTAGTAAAGCTTCAATAACAATTAAAGCTATCATAATTAATAGTATAATAAACATTATTATATAAAATTGAATATTAATACTTTTAGCATCTCCCTTAAAAACAATTATCCAAGGGGCATTAGATAAAGTTTGTATGCTATACCATTTATCTTTATGTATTTTTGTTTCATTTAGATGTGAAGAAAAATTATCTTTAAAGTTTTCAAATAAAGGGTCTGTGAATAAATTATTATCTTTATTTAATAGGAATTTCTTATCATCATGTGTTATATAAATACCGTCTTGAGATACAATATAACATTCACCTGCAAAGCTTTTTTTTACATTTTCAATTATTCCATTAATATCTGTAAAATCTATAGAAAATACTCCAAGTAAGGAATTATTAGTGTACGCTGCCTTGCTAAATGTAACAGTAAGTTCATTTACTATAAAATCTATATAAGGCTCACTTATATAAACATCATTTGTTAAAACAGCATTTTTATACCAATCTCTTGAAGTTTGATCATAAGAGCGGTCATATTCTGTTAATGTATTAATAAAAACACCACCTTGAGAATATGGAATTGTTTCACCATAATATACATTTAAATAACCTGTTTGTGATTTAGCAATATTAGTAAAAAAGTTTCCTATAGTTTCTACACTAGGATTTGCTTCAAGATTATTTACTACAGTGTTTACTGTATTTTTTATTTCATTAATTTGTCCTTCTGTTATATTTTTTAAGTTTAGAGTTTGGAAATGTTTTTCTCTTAAAAATTTCCCTGTATGTATAGGTTTATAAATAAAATATGTTAATATAAATGCTATAAGTAAAAATATTGAAAAAGTCAAAAGAAATTTAAACATTAAACCTTTTTTCATATATTAGTCCTAAAAATTAAAATGAGTATGAAATTATAATATAAATATGAAAAAATGCAAATTTATTGAAGTTCTGGTTTGGAAGTAATATATATTTTAGATATTTGCCAATTATTGGAACTTTTTAATTTGAGAGAAGATTTTAATTTTATTACCATTTCAGCGAGTCTAGTTTTATTTCCAGATTTAAATCCTTCTCCGCTAAAATATTGCTCTTCTAACCACACAGCTTCTTTTTTCATAAATATAGCATAAAAACTATCTAAGCCAAATGGAGCAGAAACAACTATTTTAAAAATAGAGCCTTCTGGAGGGATACTATACTCTATATTAGAATCTATATTGTTTTTTTGAATATTATTATTTTCCATATAATTATTAAAATCATTAGGATGCATTAAAATAATATTACCATCATTTTGCAAAGCTATTATATATAAATAACCATCTTCTGTTGAATTAAACTTTATTTTGAATGTTTCGTTTTCTATTATTTCACCGCTATTTTTTATAATGATATTTTCATTGCTTGATGTAACTCTTTCTATTTCAAAGTTTAAGTTAATATCACTATTTTCATTAGTAAAAGAATCTAATAAGTTTTTGGCAAAATAATATTCTAAATAAGTACCTATTTCACTAACTTGAGAATTAGCCTGATTTGAAGCTATAGATTTATATTCTTTTAGAGTTTCATTTTTTGTTATATCTATTACTGTAAAGTTGTAAAAAAGTTCATATTCATTTGTTTCTGATGAATTATTAGTATTTGAAGGATTTCCAAGCTTTTCTTCTATTATATCATTTAATTCTTTTTTTTCTTGAGTATAATTATTTAATTTATCTAAAGTATTTACTATATCGTTAGAGTAGGATTGAAGATATTCATTTGTGAGTAAAATATTTGTTATATTGTTTGTTTGTAAATTATTGGTTGATATATTATTAGTAGTTTTTAGTTTAAGTTCACTATCCATTATAATTGCAACATTAACTTTTAAATTTGATGCTACTGTTAGTCCCTGTTCAAATGTTAATTTATCTGTTTTAAATAGTCGTTTTTTCATTCTATCTACTGTGATAGTGTATGGGTGCTTTAGATAGGCAAAGCGATTTATAGTTCTTACAATATCTTTTCTTAATGGAGAGTTGTTTTTTAATTCATAGTTCAAATCTACTATAGATATTTTTAATTGTTCTCTTGAATATAAACAAAATATATTTAATAGCAATATGATTAGAACTTTTAATTTCAAAAAATATCTCCTAATATTCTATAGTATGCTTAATAGAGTTGGTATTAATATTATGAATATTATCGAGTATATCCATTATTCTAGATAAATCATCAGCACTATAATATTCTATTATAATTTTGCCTTCTTTACCTTCTTTATCTATTACATTAACTTTTGTAGAAAATATTTTTTCCAAATCATTTTCTAATTTTTTTATATTAGGGTCTTTTTTATTTTCTTTTTTTATATTTTTATCTTGTGTATCATTATTATCTTTTACTATTTCTTTTTTTTCTTTTACTATTCTTTCGCATTCTCTTACAGAATATCCTTTTTCTATTATTTCTTTAGCAAATGAATCTCTCTCTTCATCATTGTCGCTAAAAGAAAGTATAGTTCTAGCATGTCCTTCTGTAAGTTTATTTTCTAATATTAGGTTTTGTATATTCTCATTTAACTCTAATATTCTCATAGAGTTTGAAATAGTGCTTCTGCTTTTTCCAACTCTGTTAGCTAATTCTTCTTGTTTAATATTTAAATCATATATTAATTTTTTGTAGCTTCTTGCTATTTCTATTGCGTTTAAATCTGCTCTTTGAATATTTTCTACAAGTGTAAGTTCAAGCATTTTAGAATCTGGTATATTTTGTAATACTAATGCGGGTACTTTATCTTTATTTAAATATTTAAATGCTCTAAATCTTCTCTCTCCAGATATTATTTGATATTTTCCGTCTTTTTCTCTTAATGTAACAGGGTTTATAAGTCCGTTTTCTTTTATAGATTCAGCAAGCCCTTTAATTTCTTCTTCGTTAAAAACTTTTCTAGGCTGATCTGGATTAACATCTATAAGTGAAATATCTATTTCTAATATTCCATTTTTTTCAGCTTCTTCAACAGCTCTTTTTATTTCTTTATCGGTAGATTTTATTAAGGCATTCATACCCTGACCGCCAAGTCCGCCTTTTCTAGTCATATCTTATTACTCCAAAAAATTATTTAGACCTTTCTATAAACTCTTTTGCAAACTCTTTATAACTCCTAGCACCAATACATTCTTTATCATAATCCGTAATAGCTTTTCCATAAGAAGGAGCTTCACTCAAACGTACATTTCTTGGTATCATAGTCTTATAAGTTTTATCTTTAAAATAATTAACAACCTCTCTAACAACATCATTGCTAAGATTAGTTCTGCCGTCATACATTGTTAATAATACGCCTTCTATATCTAAATTTGGATTTAAATTCTCTTTTACTAAAGATATAGTATTATTAAGCTCTCCAACTCCATCTAAAGCATAAAACTCACATTGTATTGGTATAAGCACAGAATCGCAAGCAGTAAGAGCATTTAAAGTGAGAATACCTAAAGTAGGAGGGCAATCAATAAATATATAATCATAATTGTTTCTTATTTTTTCTAAAGCTTTTTTTAGTTTGTATTCTCTTCCTATTTCGCTTACTAATTCTATTTGAGCACCTACCAAATCAGAATCTGAAGGTATAAGGTAAAGATTTTCTTGATATGTATTTATTATTACTTGTTCTATATCAGCTTCGCCAATTAAAATATCGTATATACCATATTCCATTTTATCTCTTGTAACACCTATACCCAAACAGGCATTAGCTTGCGGGTCTATATCGATTAATAAAGTTTTATATCCCATAGATGCTACTATAGAACTTAAATTAACAGCTGTTGTTGTTTTTCCAACACCGCCTTTTTGATTTACTATTGATATAATTTTAGACATATAAAATAACCCTTAAAATTA
>NZ_SRZM01000162.1 GCF_019402445.1 Brachyspira pilosicoli | reverse complement strand
GCAACTTTTTGCGGCGGGAAAAAGTTGAATTAAAGAACTTACATTACACAATATAGTTATTTATGTCTATATAAACAAATAAATAATATTAGGAGTCGCTATGATAATAAAATCTGGCATAGGTAATGATGAAGATAAATTACCAAAGAAAGGCTTTCCTGTATCCATTAAAAATAAAGATGGAAAAGGAGTTTATGCCTTATATGAAGAAGGGTTTACCTTTGTTGGGGTTGCCTTGGAAGATGCATATAGTTATGTGGATTTTGGACTTAAGTCTAATTGCATATCTGTGTGCTACACTGGGAATGTTAATTGCATTGCGGCAGAGAGTTTAGCTGCTGGAGATATAGTTGTGCCTTCTGTTGATGGATTTAAAAAGTCATTAGACGGAAGTGGTGTAGGCATAGTTATTCGCGGGGGCAATGCCAATTCTCATATAGAAGTGCTTTTAAAAACTATTTAATAATTTATTATAAGGAGTAATAATGAGCGTACCAAATTTTCAAAGTATACAAAATAAACTTTTTCCTATAATCAATCAAGAGCTTCCAAAATATATGGGGCAGACAAACTTTGTAAGTAAATATATTCCAGAGATTTTTGTAGGAGTCTCTCAAGGTGCTATAGGAGGAGATTTAGACAACACTGCTTTTAATCTCAAAAACATGTACGGCGGAACTTCTTTGGGCGGTCTTAATATATTTAATGATTATCCAAGACATGAGTCAAGAGTTTTTAAGATGGAGCCTGAAGAATATTATATTGGCATAGACATAAACAGAATAGAAGAGATTAATGAACTTTATTCTAAAGATGAGAAAAAAGCAGGGGAGGAAATATTAAATTATATAGCACAAAAGTTAGTATCTAGGCTTGGACTTTTGAGAGAGAGAAATTTAGCTGCAAAAGTAACAGATGCTTCTTTGTATGGAAGTTCTAATACAGTGGATTTAACTGCTAAAGCAATAAGTTCTTGGACAGAAACTGATATTGATAATTTCTTTAGTTCTTTTATAGATTTGGCAAAATATTTAAATTATGCTGTAGGCGGAAATTTGTTTAATGACCAAATGGAAGTTCAAAACAATGGTCAGAAACTTTATATAGTGATACCTATAGATGTTTATGTGAAGCTTCAGGGATTATTTAGATTATTTTCTAATTATGTGTCTATGATAGGCAATTCTAATGACGGCAAATATAAAGCATTTAAGCCAGATATATTTAATGCCGTAACAAGCGGTATAACAGTTGTTGGCACTGCTTTTAGAGTTGCTGATGACCATGAAGTTGAACAAAAGTATCAATTAGAAAACCTTACTGATATATGGACAGGTTCTTCTATTTATATGTTTACAACTTCATCTAATATTTTGGATATGGCTTCTATAAAAGAGGTTGTATATTTAAATCATGATATAAGAGAAGTAGATATATTGGGCAACAATTTGTGGAGAAGCAGAACAAAGAGATGTACAGTAGCTTCTAACCCTTATGGCTTCTGTAAGATAGATTTGAAATTAGCAGATGCTTAATTATATTTAATATTTTTTATTCAAGAGAGGAAAATTATTTTTCTTCTCTTGTTTTTTTATATATATGTTTTTTGGGAGAGATGATGAATAATAAAAAGTCTTTACTTCATTTTGTAGACGCTAGTATAGTTCATAAAGATATTAAGGCTAATGATTATGTTGTTGCTAAGGTGGGGTATTTTTTTAGAGATGTTCATGAGAGAAGGTGCAAGGTTTTGATAGAGAGTGATTTAAATATTTCTCTTACAGATTCTTTTGTAATAATAAGCAAAGAAGAGGCAGAGGAACTTGTACGCGAGAAGATGAAACCTAATGATGTGATAAATTATTTGAAAGAGGAAAATAGAAGTTTAAAGGAAAAGATAAAGTCGCTTGAGGCTTAGTATATACAGAAATTTTTTAAGTTTTTTATTTGTGGTGGCTTTGCCCCCT
>NZ_SRZM01000161.1 GCF_019402445.1 Brachyspira pilosicoli | reverse complement strand
ATGTTAATATAAACATTATTTAAAAAATATATTAAATTATACAATTTCTTGTAATAATATTATACTACATAAGGGTATAATAAAATTTTTGTCTGTTTTATTGAATTAAAAATAAAAATGTACTATACTTTTAAAAGCATATTATAAAAAATTAAAATATATAAGATGTGAATAAATTATTTTTTGGGGAGATTTTTATTATGGCTAAGAAAGTAGTAATAGCTAGTGCTTGCCGTACACCTATAGGAAGTATGGGAGGTTCATTAAGTACTGTTCCTGCTGCAGAGTTAGGAGCTATAGTTATTAAGGAAGCTTTAAAAAGAGCTAAAGTAGAACCTAATCAAGTTGATATGGTTTATATGGGTTGTGTAATACAAGCTTCACAAGGACAAAACGTTGCTCGTCAATGTTCTATTAAAGCTGGTTTGCCAGTTGAAGTTCCTGCTATGACTCTTAATGTTGTTTGCGGTTCTGGACTTGATGCTGTTAATATAGCTGCTAATATGATACTTGCTGGTAATGCTGATATAGTTGTTGCAGGAGGAACTGAAAATATGAGTATGGCTCCTTATGCTTTGAAAAATGCTCGTTATGGTTATAGAATGGGAAATAACACTATTGTAGATACTATGGTTAATGATGCTTTAACTGATGCTTTCCATAATTATCATATGGGTATTACAGCAGAAAATATTTGTGATGATTGGAAAATTACTCGTGAGGAATTAGATGAGTTTGCTGCTAAATCTCAGCAAAAAGCTGTTCAGGCTCAAGATTTAGGCAACTTTACAAGAGAAATTGTACCTGTTACAATAAAAACTAAAAAAGGCGATGTAGTATTTGATAAAGATGAAGGTCCTAGAGCTGGTACAACAGTTGAGAGTTTGGCTAAATTAAAACCTGCTTTCAAACCAGACGGCGGAAGAGTTACTGCTGGTAATTCTTCTAGTATCAATGACGGTGCTGCTGCTGTTGTTGTAATGAGCGAAGATAAGGCTAAAGAATTAGGAATTAAACCTATGGCTACTTGGGTTACTGGTGCTTTAGGTGGTGTTGAACCTAGAATTATGGGTATAGGACCTGTTGCTGCTACTAAAAAAGTATTGGCTCGTACTGGTTTAACTATTAAAGATTTTGATATTATTGAATCTAATGAAGCTTTTGCTGCTCAATCTATTGCTGTGGGCAGAGAGCTTGGAATAGATGTTGAAAGACAACTTAACCCTAATGGCGGAGCTATAGCTTTAGGTCACCCAGTAGGTGCTTCTGGTTGTAGAATACTTGTTACTTTACTTCATGAGATGGATGCTAAAGGAGCTAAAAGAGGACTTGCTACTTTGTGTATCGGTGGTGGTATGGGTTGTGCTACCATTGTAGAAATGTAATAATTTTGTTGTGCAGGTTTAGAGAGTATATTTTTCTAAACCTGTTTTTAATTTATTACAAGATAATAATATTTTATTTAAGGAGAAATTGATGGATTTTGTAAAGTATGAAGAGAAGGGTATGATTGGTGTTATCACTATCAGCAGAGAAAAAGCTCTTAATGCCCTTAACTCTCAAGTTTTAGATGAACTTGATAAAACTTTAGATGCTGTTGATATAAATAATATTAGATGTTTGATATTAACTGGTGCGGGAGAGAAATCTTTTGTTGCTGGTGCTGATATATCTGAGATGAGTAAGGCAAGCAAGATAGAGGGAGAGGCTTTTGGAAAAAAGGGTAATGATGTATTTAGAAAGATAGAAACTTTCCCTATACCTGTTATTGCTGCTGTTAATGGTTTTGCTTTGGGCGGCGGTTGTGAAATAGCTATGAGCTGCGATATACGTATTTGTTCTGATAATGCTATATTTGGTCAGCCTGAAGTTGGACTTGGTATTACTCCTGGTTTTGGCGGTACTCAGAGACTTCCTAGATTAGTGGGAGCTGGTATGGCTAAACAGTTAATATATTCCGCTAAAAACATTAAGGCTGATGAGGCTTATAGGATTGGTTTGGTTAATGCTGTTTATACTCAATCTGAACTTATGCCTCAGGCTGAAAAATTAGCTCAAACTATCGCTAACAATGCTCCTATTGCTGTTCGTAATTGTAAGAGGGCTATTAATAGGGGACTTGATGTTGAGATGGATATGGCTATTATTATAGAAGAAAAGTTATTTGGGGATTGTTTTGAAAGCGAAGACCAGAGAGAGGGTATGGCTGCTTTCTTAGAAAAGAGAAAAGTTGAAAAATTTGTTAATAGATAATAAATTTTTCTTATTAATTAAAATTTAATAAAACTACAAAATTTTTATAAAAAGGAGAAATTAAAATGAAAGTTGGTGTTATAGGTGCTGGAGCTATGGGCTCTGGTATTGCTCAAGCTTTTGCTCAAACTGAAGGTTATGAAGTTTGTTTATGTGATATTAAAGAAGAATTTGCTGCTAGCGGTAAGGCTAGAATTGCTAAAAGTTTTGACGGAAGAATTGCTAAGGGTAAAATGGAAAAAGCTGATGCTGATAAAATTTTATCTAAAATATCTATTGGTTTAAAAGATATTTGTAAAGACTGCGATTTAATCGTTGAGGCTGCTTTTGAAAATATGGAAGTTAAAAAAACTACTTTCAAAGAATTACATGAAATTTGTAAGCCTGATTGTATTTTCTCTTCTAACACTTCTTCTCTTTCTATTACTGAAATAGGTGTTGGTATTGGAAGACCTGTCGTTGGTATGCACTTCTTTAATCCTGCTCCTGTTATGAAATTGGTTGAAGTTATTTCTGGTATCAATACTCCTAGAGATGTTGTTGAAAAAATAATTAAAATATCTGAAGAAATTGGAAAAACTCCTGTTGAAGTTAATGAGACTGCTGGTTTCGTTGTTAACCGTATATTAGTACCTATGATTAACGAAGCTATAGAGTTATATTCTATGGGAGTTGCTTCTGCTGAGGGTATAGATAATGCTATGAAACTTGGTGCTAATCACCCTATGGGTCCTTTGGCTTTAGGTGATTTAATTGGTCTTGATATTGTACTTGCTATTATGGAAGTACTTCAAAGAGAAACTGGAGACCCTAAATATAGACCTAGTGCTTTACTTAGAAAAATGGTTCGCGGCGGTTTACTCGGACAAAAAACTGGTAAAGGTTTCTATGAATATTCTAAATAATTAATATATAGTTTGTTTGTTGTTTGCGAAGGGGTTAATTTTAATCTCTTCGCTTTTTTTTATTTTAAAATATAGTATACTATTTTTATATTATAGAATAAGGATATATAGTTATGAAATATGGTGAAATTAATAATGAAGGTATAGAAAAGTTAATGGATATTTTTTATGCTAAAATTAGGGTGCATAAAG
>NZ_SRZM01000160.1 GCF_019402445.1 Brachyspira pilosicoli | reverse complement strand
GATATGTTTGGAATATCACTATATTTTTTATTTGATATATTATTTCCTATAGAAAGCACTAAATCAGAAATAGTATTCATATTATGTCTTAAAGCTTCTATTTGTTTAGCTGATAATCCCAATAACTGAATATTACTTCTATCGAATTCTTTTAATGCATTTTTTACAGAAGAATCTAAAAGCTGATAAACTACTAAAAGTCTATTTTCTTCTACCTCTGTTAGAACTGTAGTGTTAAGTCCGTATATCTTCGAAAGCTCATTCATTCTATTTGCTGTTTTATATATAGCATTAATATTATCCACAAACCAATTAATATTATTTCTCTTTCTCATATCTGATAATACATATTTAATATCATGCAGTATAGAATAGCCCGCACTCTCATCTTCTCCGCTTGCTATATAATAATGCGAACGTATTAAAATATCTTGCAAACTATCAAAATCAGTTTTCCATTGAGGGTCTTCAGTGTTAGCATTATAATATTTTTTTTTGAAAGCATTCCAATCTATTATAAATCTCTCTATACTCTCTTTTCTATTTTGATTATTAATATTTGCAGTATAAAGAAGTGTCCTTATATAAGACTTATCAAGCAATGCCATATCTTCAAGCAAAGTATTTTCTTTTTTACCGCAAGAGATTAACAATAACAAAATAATTAAATATATTATATTATTTTTCAATTAATTATTCCCACTCTTTTTTATTTTATTGATTAATATATTAAAATAATGTAATATAAATTATGGAAAAAAACAAGATATATTTTTTAATATTATTACTAGCTATTGTTTCATGCAAAAAAAATGATATAGAAAAGGGAATATTATATTCTACTGGATATAGTGATTTAAGCCATGAAGCAAGCAGAGAAAAAGCAATAGAAAATATGTATTATTATATAGCTGAAAAAACAGCACCAACCATTAATAGAAACGATTATAATGTTGTTGGAGTGTTTTTAAAAGATTCTAATATAATAGACTTTAATAATAAAGAAACAGTAAAAATAAAAAATTATAAAAAAAATGATAATTATTATACAGATATAAAAGTGGAAAATGCTTCTATATATACAAACTCACTGCAAGCTTTAAGTAAGATTGTTAGAGAAGGAAAAATAGAAGGTAATATTTTTAGAGCGAATGCATCTATACAATTAACAGAAAATGCAAAACTAAGTCCATATACAAGGCAAATGCTTACACAAAATGCTTTAAAAAGAGCTTACGAATCTTTATATTATATGTTGTTAAAAGAGGGAATAGATGTTAATAAGGTTGTAGAATTAACCAATAATGCATATATTTCAGAAGAGAGCTATAGTGAAAATGAATATAATGTTGTAATAGAAACAGAAATAAATTAGTAATTATTGATTTTTTATATATATGCAATTATAATTATTAGAAATGGAGAATATAAAATGAATAATGTTATAAATGGAATCTTTGGAGCTACTTCTTTGCTCAATGTTGCTATGATACTATGTTGGATAGCTTTATTATTATGTTCTCTAATAGCTATCACAGCAATAGTTGATAGGTTTATTTATTTTAACAAAGTAAAAGCACAAGATGATGCATTAGCACCAAAACTCCATGCTCTAATAAAAGATAATGATATAAAAACAGCAATAGCACTATGCGAAACAAGTAATTCTCCATTATCAAATATAGTTTTGGAAGGTTTAAAAAACATAGAAATAATAAAAGAATCGATGATAATGCAGTCAAATAAAGAGCTTCCAAAATTAGAGAGATTTATTTCTACACTATCTACAATATCAACAGTAGCACCACTATTAGGACTTCTCGGCACAATACTTGGTATGATAGAATCTTTCGGAGTGATGGCATCTGTTGGAAGCGGAAATCCTATAGCTCTTGCAAGCGGTATAGCAAATGCACTTCTCACAACTGCAGCAGGTCTTGTTATAGCAATACCTACAGTTGTTTTTTATAACTATTTCGTAAATGCTCTAAACTCAAGAATAAGCTTTATGGAAAATGTTTCTAATGAGATTTCAGACTATTTAAGTAAGAAAGATAAATAATTTTATATATACATAAACAAGTATATTTTCTCATAGTTTTTTTCTTCAACTTTTTCCCGCCGCAAAAAGTTGCAAAAAATGCAAATGATTTAATTTTGTACGTTATAAATATATATAAATAAGATAATGCTTATATTTTTGTTAAAAATGAAGTTCTTTTGCTTCTTTTATTAATATAGAAGAAGTGTGGCTTTGCCCAACAAATAAAAAACATACAAGAATTTTTAACAAACTTAAAAATTCTTGTATACTTGAACAAAACTATTGAAAATTATTTTCTCTTGCGGTCATTAAGCCCCATCAAATCGCGTACTTCATAAAGTGTCTTTTCAGCTACTTCAGAAGCATTCTTTGCCCCCTCTTTAAGAACATCATAAACATAATCTAAATCATTAGAATATTTATTTATATTCTCTCTTATAGGAGCTAATTCTTTATTGATATTTGCTGCGAGCATTCTCTTACATTGTACGCATCCAATAGAAGCATTTTTACAGCCTTCGCAAACTTCTTTTTCTTCCTCTTCGCTTGAGAAAATTTTATGATAAGAATAAACATTACAAATATCAGGATTACCCTTATCTGTTTTCAATTTTCTATTAGTGTCTGTCATAGCTTTTTGCATTATTAGTTTTTCTGTTTCTTCTGCTGTAAGCGATAAAGCAATATGGTTATTTAATGACTTACTCATTTTGTTTACGCCGTCAAGACCCAATATTCTTAAAACCTTACCATGATAAGTGTCTGGCTCTTTAAAATATTCTCCAAATCTATTATTAAACTTTCTTACTATCATTCTTGTAAGCTCAACATGCTGTTCTTGGTCTTCACCAACAGGCACTATATCAGGGTGATAAAGTAAAATATCAGCAGCCATTAATGATGGATATGTAAGCAAAGCAGCATTAATATTTTCAACATTCTTTCTTGATTTATCTTTGTACTGCGTCATTCTTTCTAATTCTGCTACAGGTATAATAGAATTAAATATCCAAGCTAGTTCAGTATGAGCCCTCACATCAGACTGCACAAATATAGAACATTTTTTAGGGTCAAGTCCTGAAGCTAAATATTCTACAGCAGCATTAATTATTCTTTTTTGCATCTCTTTTACATCATATTCTATAGTAATAGCATGATAATCAACTATACAAAAAAAGCCATAATACTCATCAAGTATATCAGCCCAATTCTTTAAAGCTCCAAGATAATTGCCTATATGAAGCGAACCTGTAGGCTGTATTCCGCTTAACATTATTTTTTTATTATTATTCATAACTATAACTCCAAATATTAATCAATTAATATTATTATTCTGCTTTTATATTAGCAACCAAAACACCATTTTGATTTTCTAACTCATTAGCATTTATATAAAATAATCTCTTATCTTCTGTTTCTACTAATAAAGTTTTATTTAAAGGATTCAAATCTTTTATAGAAGCAGGAGTATTATTAAATATCAATTTAGTTCCTACTTTAGGCAAATCCTTTTTAAGAGCACAATAAGCCTTATATTCATGAGCCAAACAGCACATAAGCCTTCCGCATTGTCCTGATATTTTCATTGTATTTAAAAGCATGCTTTGCTCTTTTGCCATTTTTATAGTGATAGTTTCAAACTTTCCGTTTTTTACCCTGCAGCATAATTCTCTTCCACATATTCCGCATCCACCTATAGCCCTAGCTTCATCTCTAACGCCAATTTGCCTTAATTCTATGCGTGTCTTAAAATGAGCAGCCAAATCTTTTACAAGCTCCCTAAAGTCAATTCTCTCCTCTGCTATAAACTCAAATAACAACTTAGCCCTATCAAGAAAATAATAAGAGCTAATAAGCTTCAAATCTAAATTATGATTATTAACTTTTTCTTTACAGATTCTAAAAGCTTCCACAGCATCTTCTTTATTTTTAGTATGCTGCTTCAAATCCTCTTCTGTTGCCTTTCTTACGATATTAAATATTTTATTTTTTTTAGGTTTTACTATATGAGCTTCATCGTCCACCATCTCTTTCATCTCTTCAGATATTTCTTCATCGGAAGTGTTATCCTCAGGAGTGTTTTCTTGACAATTATCTTCTACAACATTACTATTGTTAAACGCTTCTATGTCTATATCTTCAAAATTAACAATATATCCCAACTCAATTCCTTCATCAGTCTCTACAATACAAGCATCTTTTATATTTATGTTTTCTATATGTGCATGTTCAAACTTACCAAAATTGGAATCTCTAAACTTTACATGAGCTACATTTTTTATCATCTATAAACCTCTATTTTTATATTGTAAATCAAAAATAAATTATTAAATATTTTATTTTTAAGTTAATATAATTGCAAGTATTATTTATTTAATATTTCATTCTTTAGTTGTAAATATCTTGCAGTATAATAAACACCATTTTGAGCCTCTTTGCTTCCATTTCCAAAAGCCCTCTTACTAATTGAAAGTATAGGAGGAGCCTGTATTCTTTTTGAAACAGCCATTCCATTATATTGCTTCCACCATTTTTCTAAATCCTCTATAAACTCAATATCAGTTTTAAAATATTTTTTTAATAGTCCTTTTTTACACCCAATCTTCTCTTCTAAAACTCCATTTATATACCACTCTAAAACATCTTCAGGTATAATCCTATTCCAAGATTCAAACATAGTTTTAAATAAATAATCATGATAATCATATTTTACAGGGTCGCCTTTGCCTTCATCTACAGCCTGTGCAGTTGAAAGTTCAGCACTCGGAATTATATTAATTGTACCCTCTGGAATAACTTCTCTTTTAAAAACTTTATCATTAAGATATCTTGCAAGTCCGTATATTTGATATTTCCATAAATCTCCCAAACAAGCAAAAAAGCCAGCACTATCACCATACATAGTGGAATAACCAATAATAGTTTCTGTTTTGTTGGCATTGCAAGTAAATACCCCTCCAAAACTTGCAGCTATAGCAGCTAATATTCTTGAAGAGCGGTCTCTTGCCTGTATGTTTTCTGTAACAAATGATGATACTTTTAAGAAACTCTCTTTTCCATCTCTAATCATAGGAGAGCTTTCAAGTTGCTTTATAGTATAATCAACCGACTCTTGTATAGGCATTACCATATAAGCACAGCCTAAATTATCAGATAAACTCTTAGCAAGGTTTTTAGTTGTATTAGAATTAAATTTACTAGGCATATTAACAAGCAAAACATTATCAGCACCTAAAGCACTAACATACATTGCAGATGATAATGCAGAATCAATTCCACCAGAAACCCCAATAACTACCCTATTCATTCCAATAGATTTCATAAACTTTCTTATTCCGTAAATAACTGTTTCGTATATGAGCTTATATTCATTTTCTTCTTTTATTGTTATTTCTTCTTTTTTACTTTTATTATCAAGCTCTATATAATATATTTCCTCTTTATATCTATCACCTTTTAAAAGTAATTTACCTTTTTCATCATAAACTCTGCTGCATCCGTCAAAAGTAAAAACATTCTTTCCATTGTTTTGAATGCCTACATTATTAGCATATATTAACGGCTTATTATATTTTTTTGCTATATCAGAAAACATGTTATTCTTTTTTGCTTCATCTTCTAAAATATAAAAAGAACTAGATATATTAATAAACATATCAACATCATCTTTCATTATTTCCATAGGGTTTACATTATAATTCTTAGCCCACATATCTTCGCATATAGTTAAGCCTAATTTTATTTTTTGTTTATTAATTTCTATCTCTAATGGTTTTAAATATTTTTTTATGCTAACATCATTTTCTAAAGCTAAATCTTTGAGACTATAAAAATGTCTGCTGTCATCAAACTCTTTATAATTTGGAAGAAGAGTTTTTATAAAGAAATTATACTCTGTTGTATTATTGTCTATAAGTTTTCCATCTTTTGCTACAAACAATGCATTATATTTTCTCACTCTTCCGTCAAAGTTTTTTTTAGTTTTATCTAAAGCAATATTACCAAAAATAACATATATATCTCTAGAAGCTTTTATTATCTCTTCTCCAAGTCTTTCGCATTCTCTCACAAAAGACTCACTCTCCCACATATCTCCAACCATATACCCAGAAACAGAAAGCTCTGGAAAAACAATGATATCTGACTTATTCTCCCTTGCTTCTTCAATATATTTAATCATTTTACTAGCATTTATAACAGGCATAGAAGGTATTATTTCAAATTGGCATATAGCTATCTTCATAAGAAACACTCCAATTTTTTAATTAAATTTTTAATATAAAATATTGGATAATATAATATAAGAAAATAAATAATTTGTCAAAATATATACTATATGATATAATCCAACTTATCATAATGAGGCAATAAAAAAATGAGAAGAAAAGAGTTTAATTTTAATAATAAAAAAGAAATAGAAAATATATTAAATACTATAAAATACGGTGTTATGGCATTACCTGATAAAATTCCCTATGCAGTTCCTATAAGCTTTTGCTATAAAGATAATGAAATATATTTTCACGGAGCTCCAAGCGGAAGAAAATACGAAATATTGAAAACTAATCCTAAAATATCCTTTACTGCTTCAAAAACATACTCATATATGCCATCGACATTCAAAAATAATACTATGACACCAACACAATTTTATTTTTCAGTGTATATTGAAGGAGAAGTAAATCTAATAGATATAAACGAAGTTGAAAGAAGAAAAAATATATTATATGAACTAGTAAAAAAATATGAAAAAGATAACACTAGTTTGTCAATAGAACACAAAATGTTTGAATATGCTCATAAGCCAATGTTAGTAGGAGTAATAAAAATAGAAAACATCACAGCAAAGGCAAAATTCGGACAAAATATGAGTGATGAAGAAATAAATATACTAATAAAAGACTTAGAAAAAAGAGGCGAAAAAATAGACTTAGAAACAATAGAGATGATGAAAAATGTAAGAAAATAATGAATATCTTATGTAAAGTTTGGAAAAAAACTTGAAATATTTTTAGCTTTGTTGTATAATCAATAAAACTATCTATTGGGTATCTTTTTTATATGAGTAATATAGTGGTAATAACGGCTCCATCGGCAGCTGGTAAGACAACTTTAATAAAAAAATATATGTCAAAACACTCAAATGCAATGTTCAGTGTATCTCATACAACTAGAAATATTAGAGAAGGTGAAGTTGACGGTAAAGATTACTACTTTATAGATAAAGATACTTTCCAAAAAATGATAGATAATGGTGATTTTATTGAATGGGCTAATGTTCATGATAATTATTATGGCACTTCTTTTAAAGAATTAGAAAAAGCTAATGATGAAAAAATCATACTAATACTAGATATAGACATACAAGGAGCTTTATTCTTAAAAGAAAAAGGAATACACGCCAATTATATATTTATAGAGCCTCCTTCAATAGACGATTTGAAAGCAAGATTAGAGGCAAGAGGAACTGAATCTGAAGAAAGCATGAAAATTAGAATACAAAATGCTAAAAGAGAATTGGAATATAAAAATAAATTTGATATTATTATAAAAAATGATGAAATTGATGTAGCTTATAAACAATTAGAAGAAGCTATAAATTCAAAATTATAATAAATGGAGTATTTATATATGGGAATAATACCACTAAAAAAACTTATTGAATATAAAGGTAATCGTTATGAACTTAGTAAGGCTATGATAGAACTTGCTAAATCTGGCGAAAAATTATTAAAAGCTGAAACTAAATATAGAAATGGTAAATATATACCTACAGTAATAAAAAATATACTTGATGGTACTATTAAATATGAATACGAAAAAGATACTCAAATGACAGTAGATGAAGAAGCACCTTTCAAACATACTGAGGCTACATATAATGATGCTGAATATGTTACTGATGATGAAGTTGAAGAAACAGAAGAAACTATTATAGAAGACATTGATGATGATGATGAAATAATAGACAATTATGAAGAAGAGGAAGAAGAAAAGCCAAAAAGAAAAAAAAGAGCTTCTAAAAAATCTGAATAATATTAAATTGTGAAAAAAATAGTTTTTATATCTGGGGCTACAGCCTCTGGAAAAAGTGATTTTACACATAAACTCATAGATAACTATTTCAATAATGCCACCATATTATCTATAGACTCTATACAGGTTTATAGATATATGGATATAGGCTCCGCTAAACCCTCCAAAGAAGAAATAAAAAAATATAATTATAAAATGATAGACCTAATTGAGCCTTCAGTTAATTTTAATGTTAATGATTATCTTGATATATTAAAAGATACTGTAGACAATATAGATAATACACCTATATTTGGAGTTGGAGGCACTGGTTTTTATATTGATTCTATAAAATACGGGCTTTTTGAAGAAGAAAATGAGGATAAAGAAAAAGCTATTAAAATAAGAAAAGAGCTTTATGAGAAAATAGAAAAAGATGGATTAGAAAGTTTGTATTTGGATTTAGTTAATATAGATAAAGAAGCTGCTTTAACTATAGACAGATTTAATTCTAGAAGAGTTGTTCGTGCTTTAGAAGTTTATTATAATACTGGAAAAAAGTTTTCTGAATTAAAAAAACAAAGAAAAAGAAAATTAAATATTGAATATATTAGCTATATTATAGATATTGAAAGAGAAGAGC
>NZ_SRZM01000016.1 GCF_019402445.1 Brachyspira pilosicoli | reverse complement strand
AAAAAAAAGCGAATTTTTGGGTTAATATTTTGTTTTAATTTTATTTTTTGAATTCAGCCTTAAAAATATGTATAAAATGTATAATATATATCTATTTTTAAGAAAAAAATAGAAAAAAATTGTATTTAAGGGCAAAAATAGTATTGCGTTTTTTTGGCTGTATGCTATACTAATAAAACATTGATGATAAATAAAAAACATCAATGAGAAACGAAAGATGATCTTTGACAGATATATAAGAGCGTAGATTTTTATAAAGTATTTTCCAATTAAGAAGCGGAAAGTCAGCAATTATAAAAATCTTCACTTGATAAGAAAAAGAAAACACAATTAGATTGTGTGTCTTAGAGTAGAAACAATTAAGCGGACGTTACTAAAGAATTAGAAGAAACAGCTTTAATTAGCTAATAGTCTCATTCAAGACGTATTAAACTTAGAAGCTTAGCGATAAGAAGAAAAGGATAATATGGTCAAGTAAGTAAGGGCTTAAGGTGGATGCCTAGGCACTGGAAGGCGATGAAGGTCGTGACAAGCTGCGATAAGCTACGGGGAGAAGCAAATATTCTATGATCCGTAGATCACCGAATGGGAAAACCTATAGAAGTAAACCTTCTATATTATACACTGAATCCATAGGTGTATAAGGCGACACCCAGGGAACTGAAACATCTAAGTACCTGGAGGAAGAGTAATCAAAATTGAGATTCCCTCAGTAGTGGCGAGCGAAAGGGGAAGAGCCTAAACCGTAATAATGTCAAGTTGTAAGGCGTTGTTATTGCGGTGTTGTAGGGCGGCGAGTGGTATACTTACATATATCGACTTTGCTATATATGATAGTGGAACTGTTTTGGAAAAGCAGGCCATAGTGGGTGATAGCCCTGTACACGAAATCATATATACAAGGTTTTGTCGTTCCTGAGTAGGGCGGGGCACGTGAAACCCTGTTTGAATCTGGGTAGACCACTATCCAAGGCAAAATACTAACCAGTGACCAATAGTGTAGAGTACCGTGAGGGAAAGGTGAAAAGTCTCCCGTTGAGGGTTATTAAATAGAACCTGAAACCTTAAGCTTACAAGTAGTCAGAGGGAACCCTGCTAGCAATAGTAGAAGGCCTGATGGCGTGCCTTTTGTAGAATGAGCCTGCGACTTATAGTATGTAGCAAGATTAAGAGGTAATAGCCTTGTAGTCGTAGTGAAAGCGAGCCTTAATAGGGCGAAATTAGTTGCATGCTATACGACCCGAAGCCAAGTGATCTACCTATGAGCAGTGCGAAACTCGAGTAACATTGAGTGGAGGTGCGAACCAGTGGCCGTGAAAAGGCTTTGGATGACTTGTGGGTAGGAGTGAAAGGCTAATCAAACTTGGAGATAGCTGGTTCTCTCCGAAATGTCTTTAGGGGCAGCGTTATGTGTTTACTTGCGGGGGTAGAGCACTAAATGGACTAGGGCTCCTAACCGAGTACCAAACCCAACTAAACTCCGAATACCGTAAGTTAAGAGCATGGCAGTTAGACAGCGGCGGATAAGCGTCATTGTCAAAAGGGAAACAGCCCAGATCCTCAGCTAAGGTCCCAAAATCTATGTTAAGTGGGAAAGGATGTGAGAATACTTAAACAGCCAGGAGGTTGGCTTAGAAGCAGCCATTCCTTTAAAGAGTGCGTAACAGCTCACTGGTCGAGTGTTTTTGCGCCGAAAATGTAACGGGGCTCAAACATAGTACCGAAGCTAGGGAATTATAGAGTTAATCTATGATTGGTAGGAGAGCGTTCTTTAAGCCGTTGAAGGTGTATCGTAAGGTATGCTGGAGGTATAAGAAGTGAGGATGCAGGCATGAGTAACGAGAAAACGGGTGCGAAACCCGTTCGCCGCAAACCCAAGGTTTCCTAGGTAAAGCTAATCTGCCTAGGGTTAGTCGACCCCTAAGATGAGGCTGAAAAGCGTAGTCGATGGGAAACAGGTAAATATTCCTGTACTATAGTATGTTTCGATGGAATGACACAGATTGTTTGCGTACGCGAGGTGATGGTTATCCTCGTCGAATAGCCAAGACTTGTGGTGAGTAAAATGCTTGCTGCTTCAAGGTTGAGGTGGATAGTGACTGGGCTTTCGGGTTCAGGAAGTTGCGTGAATTAGGCTGTCTAGAAATAATTCCTAAGGTTAGGCATATTATAATCGTACCGCAAACCGACACAGGTGGGTGAGATGAGTATTCTAAGGCGCTCGAGATAATCTTCCCTAAGGAACTCTGCAAATTAGTCTTGTAACTTCGGAAAAAGAGACGCTTGAATCTCGGTAGCAATATCGGGAGGAGAGTCGCAGTGAAAAGGCCTGGCCGACTGTTTAACAAAAACACAGATCTCTGCAAACATGTAAATGGATGTATAGGGATTGACACCTGCCCAGTGCTGGAAGGTTAAAAGGAGAGGTTAGCGTAAGCGAAGCTTCGAATTGAAGCCCCAGTAAACGGCGGCCGTAACTATGACGGTCCTAAGGTAGCGAAATTCCTTGTCGGGTAAGTTCCGACCTGCACGAATGGTGTAACGATCCGGGCACTGTCTCGGGGAAGAACTCGGTGAAATTGAATTATCAGTGAAGATGCTGATTACCCGCAACAGGACGGAGAGACCCCGTGAACCTTTACTATAACTTGACATTGAGTTTTGTTTTGTGATGTGTAGAATAGATGGGAGGCTTTGAAGTGGGAGCGCCAGCTTTCATGGAGCCATCGTTGAAATACCATCCTTCGCAAAATGGGATTCTAACGATTAGCCGTTATCCGGCAGTCGGACATTGTCAGGCGGGTAGTTTGACTGGGGCGGTCGCCTCCTAAAGAGTAACGGAGGCGTGCAAAGGTCACCTCAAACCGAATAGAAATCGGTAGTAGAGTATAAAGGCATAAGGTGGCTTAACTGCGAGAGAGACATCTCGAGCAGGTGCGAAAGCAGGTCTTAGTGATCCGGTGGTCCCGAGTGGAAGGGCCATCGCTAAACGGACAAAAGGTACTCCGGGGATAACAGGCTTATCTCCCCCAAGAGTTCATATCGACGGGGAGGTTTGGCACCTCGATGTCGGCTCATCGCATCCTGGGGCTGGAGCAGGTCCCAAGGGTTTGGCTGTTCGCCAATTAAAGCGGTACGCGAGCTGGGTTCAGAACGTCGTGAGACAGTTTGGTCCCTATCCGTTGCGGGCGTTGGAAAATTGAGAAGAGTCATTTTTAGTACGAGAGGACCGAAATGAACGCACCTCTGGTGTATCTGTTGTTCTGCCAAGAGCATCGCAGAGTAGCTATGTGCGGACGGGATAACCGCTGAAAGCATCTAAGTGGGAAGCCTCCTTCAAGATTAATTTTCCCTATGAGTTTCGTTGGAGACTACGACGTTGATAGACTGCAAGTGTAAGCAGGGAAGAAATACCTGTTCAGCTGAGCAGCACTAATCAGACCAATGGCTTGACCATATTATCGTTTTCTTCTTACAAACAATAGAAAACATATAACAAGAATGAGACAATCTACGCTCCTATATATCTGGCAATATCATCAAATTGTTCTTTAATTTGCTAATATTATTTCGGTGACCATAGAGAAAGTGATACACCCGTTCCCATTCCGAACACGGCAGTTAAGCCTTTCATCGTCGATGGTACTGTAAGGGTAGCTTTACGGGAGAGTAGAACGTTGCCGGGTATATATTATATATTTTTATCCCAATAGATTTATTTCTGTTGGGATTTTTATTATTCTATGAAAAAAATAAATAATGATTTTGATAAAATTGACAGAGATATATTGGATTATTTAAAAAAAAATCCTAGGGAAGCTTTAAAACTTGGAGTAAGAGGTGTAGCTAATAAATTTAACACTATTCCTTCAAGAATTGTAAGATTAGCAAAAAAACTAAACTATTCTGGTTTCCTTGAAATGATATATAGTTTTAAATATAACGATATAAATGAATATGATAATTTAACCATAGAAATAAGAAAAAAATTTTTTTTTAGAGTTAGAGATAAAAAAGAAATAGATGAGTTTTTATCTTTAATGAAAACTGCAAAATTTGCTGTTTATGGAGAAGGTTTTTCAAGTTTAATTTCTAATTATATCTATCAAAAATTATTAGTTCTAGGATTAGAACCAATTAATATTCAATGGATAGACCCTGCCTTTTTTTTAAATATTAAAAATGATATTGATATGATTCTTATTATTTCTAAATCTGGAGAAACTGAGTCATGTTGCAAATTTGCAAAGCTTGTAAAAGAGTTAGGTGGAAAAGTTGCATCTTTTACTGGAAATTCTAATAGTAGTATCTCGCTTATTTCAGACTATGCTTTTTATTTTGAAGATACTATGAAATATGAT
>NZ_SRZM01000159.1 GCF_019402445.1 Brachyspira pilosicoli | reverse complement strand
TGCAGGTGCTGACGGTATGATTATAGAAGTGCATAATGACCCAGAGCATGCTTTATGTGATGGGGCACAGTCTATAAAACCAGAAGTATTTGATGATATTATGCAGTCTGTTAATATGATATCTGATACTGTTGCAAAAATAAAAGAAAAACATAATGGTAAAATTTATACTAAGTAATTAATTATATGTTTTTTGATGTAAAAATATGAAATGTAATTAATATATTATTGTTTTTGTAATTTAAATAAAAAGTATAGAATTTGTAAATTTATGTGAAGTAAACTATAAAAAAATTTGACTTCATTAGGTATTTGTGTTATAATTAATCACTCGTTACATTTTAGAATAAAACCACAATATTTAAAAACGTTTAGAAGGTGTATTATGGATAAGAAAACTTTAAAAACAAAAGATAGTACTTATGTTTTATCCCAAAAAGATATAAAACAAAACTGGCTTATTATAGATGCTAAAGGTAAATCTTTAGGAAGAGTTGCTAGCAGAGCAGCTTATTTATTAAAAGGAAAACATAAAGTTGATTATGCCTACAACTTGGATAATGGCGACTATGTTATTGTTATCAATGCTAAAGATATAGTATTAACTGGAAATAAAAAGAAAGGCAAAATACATTATAGACACACAGGTTATCCTGGCGGTATAAAATCTGTAAGCTATGGTGAATTATTAGAAAGAAATCCTGAAAGAATGGTTAAAATAGCTGTTAAGGGTATGCTTTCACATAATCCATTAGGCAGACAGCATCTTAAAAAATTAAAAGTATATGCTGGCAGCGAACATCAGCATGAAGCTAATAAACCTACAGTTGTAAATATATAATTAGGAGTTAAAAAATGGCATCTAAACAATTAACTATATTCACAGGCAAAAGAAAAACTGCTAATGCTAGAGTTCGTATAGCTTTAGGAAGCGGTAAAATTTTAATAAATGGTAAAAATTATGCTGAATATTTCTGTAACAGAGCAGCTTTACTTAAAGTTGTAGAAGACGCTCTAAAAGTAACAGGAAATTTAGGCAAATATGATGTATATGCTAATGTACGCGGAGGCGGAGTTTCTGCTCAAGCTGATGCAGTTAGACATGGTATAGCTAAAGCCTTAATAGGTGAGAGTCAAGACTTTAGAACTACTTTAAAACGTAATGGCTTCCTTACAAGAGACTCTCGTGTTGTTGAACGTAAAAAATATGGTAGATCTGGTGCTAGAAAGCTATTCCAATTCTCAAAACGTTAATTATATATTATTGTCTTAAAATATTATATAAGGTGTTTAAGAAATGAATGCTAAAAAATTAAAGAAATTTAAAGATTTAATCTTGGAAGAAAAAAGAAAGACTTTAGATGAACTATTAAGCGGTAATGAATCTTATGAAACACTTAAAGAAGAAGCTCATGGAGATTTGGCTGATATAGCTTTTCAGGCTTATGAGAAACAAAGTTTAGTATCTTTTTCGCAAAAAGAAAGAGATAAGTTAGATATGCTTAATAATGCTCTTAAAAGAATTGAAGATGGTTCTTATGGTAAATGTATAGATTGTAAAGAAGAAATTAATGAAGAGAGATTAACTGCTATACCATATACTTTAAGATGTATTAATTGTATGTCTAAATATGAAGATAAAAAACGCCGTGAAAAAATGTAATGTATGTTAAAGTCGTTTTTAACCTTCCTATAGATAAGGTACTTACATACAAAAAACCCGATGATATAAAGGATAGTTTGATAGGTTGTAGGGTTATAGCTCCTATAAGAAATAGAGGTACTAAAGGTATTGTAATAGAAGAAACCGATAGCCTTGATGGAGATTATAAAGTACTGCCTATCACAACTAGAATAGATCTTGAACCTATTTGCTCTGAAAATGAATTTAGTTTAGCTAAATGGATGAGCAGATATTATCATTCTTCCTATGGTGAGGCTTTATTTGCTGCTTTGCCTGCTGGAAATCCTTCTAAAAAGAAAACTACTCCAAAACCTATAAAAGTAAAACAAAAGCCTTATTTAAAACTTAACGATGAGCAAGAAAATGTTTTAAATACAATATTAAAAAGCATAGAAGAAGAAAAAAAAGCTAAAAGTTTTTTGCTTCATGGTGTTACAGGAAGCGGTAAGACAGAAGTTTATTTGCAGGCTATTAAAAGAGTAGTAGATTTAGGAAAACAGGCTATAGTAATACTTCCAGAAATATCACTCACTCCTCAAACTATAAAAAGATTTGCTGAAAGGTTTGAAGGAAAAATTGCGGTGCTTCACAGTAAACTATCGCCTACTGCTAAATATAGATATTGGCAGATGATAAGAAATAATGAGATAAAAATTGTGATAGGGGCAAGAAGTGCTATATTTTCTCCTACACCTAATCTTGGTATTATAGTGATAGATGAAGAGCATGAAACTAGTTATAAGTCAAATGAAACTCCAAGGTATCATGCTAGGCAAATTGCTTTCTATAGAAAAGAGAGAGAAAATGCCACGCTTATTTTAGGAAGTGCTACTCCTTCTCTTGAAAGCTATTATCATGCTTTAAATGGTACTATAGAATTACTTACTCTCACCAAAAGAGCATCATCAATTAATATGCCTGAAGTTAAGATTTTAGATTTAAAAAAAGAAAAGAGGGCTGATTCCTTTCCAATGCTTACTCAAACACTGGTGGAAGAGATTAATAAAAAATTGGAATTAAAAGAGCAAATAATATTATTTCTAAACAGAAAAGGATATGCCCCAGTGGTGAGTTGTTCTCATTGTGGGGTGGTGTTGGAATGCCCTAATTGTTCTGTTTCGCTTACTTATCATAAAAAAAAGAATGTTGTTATGTGCCATTACTGCGGTTATACTCAGTTTGTAGAAGAGCTATGTGATAAGTGCAATATTGGGCATTTTGAGAGAATTGGTACTGGTACAGAAAAAGTTGAGGAGAATCTTAATACTTTATTTCCAAATGCTGTTATAGAGAGAATGGACCAAGAAACCGTTGGTGGCACAAAGAAATACGAAGATATATTTAAAAGATTTGCTAATAGAGAAATAGATATTTTAATTGGCACGCAAATGATAGCTAAGGGGCTTGATTTTCCTAATGTTACTTTGGTTGGTGTGTTGCTTGCTGATATGTCGCTTCATATACCAGATTTTAGAAGTGCTGAGAGAACTTTTAATTTAATAACACAAGTTGCTGGAAGAAGTGGAAGGGGAGATAAAAAAGGGGTTGTTTATATTCAGGCATTTAATACTAATCATTATGCTATACTTTATGCTAAAGAGCATGATTATATTTCTTTTTACAATAGAGAGATAGAAAATAGAAAGCATACATCAGGCTTGCCTTATCCTCCTTTTTTGAGATTAGTGAGAATTGTTATACGAGGAATAGATGCTAAAAAAGTAGAAAGTGATGCCAACATTATAGCTGATTTATCTAGAACACTCACTTATAAATATACAGAAAAAGTAGAAGTATTAGGAGCTACTCCTTGTACTATGAGCAAGCTAAATAAATACTATAGATGGAATATCTTAATAAAAACAGTTTCTCATTCACTTCTAAAAGAGTTTTTTGAAAGTTTAAATAAATCCTTTATAGCTCAAAAAGGTAACTATATAGAAATTGATATAGACCCTGTTAATATGCTTTAAATATCTATATAAAATCTTAAAGCATTTTTAATTCTTGCATTTAATTCATTTTGTCCAACAGGCTTTTGTACATAATCGCAAGCACCCTTTTCAAGACCATTAACTACATCATCTTCATTATATTTTTTAGTGATTATAATAATAAGTGCCATTCTCAAGCTTATTTCTTTTTTTATCTCATCTAATAAATAAAAATAATCCTTATCATCAGACAAATTAATATCCATTAAAATAATATCTGGAAGTATTTTTTTTAGTTCATTTAATGGATTTGTTAAATTAGATACTATTGAAACTTCATAATCATTTCTAAGCCATTGCAAATAATTCTTCCTTGTAATTTCAATAGGTTCTATAATTGCTATTTTATGTTTAGAAACTTTTCTCTTTAATTTAGCTCTTTTATCTCTTTTATTGAATGCTAAAAATACTTTTAAATCTGCATATCTAATTTTATATCTTTTACCAGGTGTAACATCAGCTTTAAGTCCATAATGCCTTACCCAATAATTTACAGTTGTTCTTGATACACCTAATATCTTTGAAACGTCTATTGGAGAGAGTAAATCATCATCTTCATATATAACATTTTTATCAAAGTCCATTAACCTTCCTTTATTTTTTAATAAATAATATAAAAAAGATAGAATAATATATAGATATATAT
>NZ_SRZM01000158.1 GCF_019402445.1 Brachyspira pilosicoli | reverse complement strand
AAAATACATAATTTAAAAATATTAATTATTATTTTCAAATAATTAATATTAAGGAAAATAAAAAATGAATTTTTATAAAATATATTACAAAAAGTATATTAAGTTATTTTTAATTTAATCATAAAAACAAAATTATAATATCCAACAATTTATATATATATATTAACTTATTGTAAATTTAAAAATCTATATAGTGAATAAAATATTATATTTTTTCTATATAATATAGAATTTAAATAAAATAGGCTTGAATCTATTATTAAAATCCAAGCCTATATATTACAAAATTATAAAAACTATTCTAAATAACAGTGATGGAATCTGTGGAAGCCTAAAGAATCATAATATACTCCTTTAAGTTTTGGAGATACCAAAAGAGGCTCTGTATAGAAATATATTGGTATTATAGCTTCATCTTTCATAAGCATCTCTTCTGCTTTATGCATAGTCTCCATTCTAAATTTTTGATCTCCTGAAAGCATAACTTCATTTATCATATCATCATAAGCTTTGTTGCTGTAAACACTATAATTGTTTGGAGAATAACTAACACATAAAGTCATAAAGTTAATAGGGTCATTAAAGTCTCCATTCCAACCACCCCTAGCCATTTCTATATTTCTGTCATATCTAGTTTGTAAAAATACGGCCCACTCCTCTTGGGTTAAACTAACATCAATGCCTAAATTTTCTTTCCACATCTGCTGAACAGCTTCAAATATTTTTACATGAAGTCCTGGGTCTGCTTTAAACTCCATAACAGGAAAACCTTCACCATTAGGATATCCAGTTTCAGCCATTAATCTTTTAGCTTCTTCTACATTAGATTTATATGCTTCTTTACTTACATCTATATATTCACCGCCATTTTCTCTAAAATCTCCTTCATAATCTGATATACCATAAGGAACTAAAGCACCAGCAGGTTTTTCTCCGCCTCTTGTTATTTGCTCAACTATATAGTTTCTGTCAATTGCAAGAGATAATGCTCTTCTTACTCTCACATCTTTTAATATATCATTTGTTAAATTTAAACAATAATAATATGATGATATTCTTGGTTTAATTACTATAAATCCTTCATCATTTAATGTTTGTATATCTTGTCTAGGGAATGACCTAGCAAAATGCAAACTTCCTGCTTTTACACCAGCTACAGAAGCAGTCTCATTTTCCATAAGAACGAATGTTATTTTATCAGGTATAATAGTATCTATATTCCAATAGTTTGTATTTTTTACCATTATAAGGCTTTCATCTCTATTTCTCTCTACAAGCTTAAAAGCTCCATTTCCTATATAACTTTCTGCATTTAAAGTCCATTGGTCACCATATTTTTCAATAATATCTTTTCTTAAAGGATAGAAAGTAGGAAAGCTTAAAAGCTCTAAAAAATATGCAGCAGGTGCTTCTAATTGAACTTCTAATGTAAAATCATCTATTGCTTTTACTCCTAAACTTTCTTTTGGCATATTTCCAGCTGTTATAGCTTTTGCATTTTTTACAGGTTCATGCTGATATCCATACTGGCTTCCTGTTGCTGGGTCTACAACTCTCTGCCAAGAATAAACAAAATCATTTGCTGTAACTATTTTACCATCAGTCCACTTTGCATTGGTTCTAAGTTTAAATGTATATATAAGTCCGTCATCACTTACTTCCCAGCTTTCTGCAACTCCTGGTATTAATTTACCATTATCATCTTTTTCTACTAATCCCTCAAATGTATGAGTTAAATAAAATACTGCATCTGATGTTACATTTATACTGGGGTCTATAGTGTTTGGTTCAGGACCAGTGTTTATAAATATTGATATTCCTTCTTCTTTCTTATTACCGTTTGAACATGATATAACAAATAAAAAGATTAAAAAAGATATGATTATTTTATTTAGTTTTGCCATATTTCCTCCTAACATCAATTAAACAAAAAATAACTTTGTAAAGTATTATTATAAATAGTATACACTTTATATATATTAAAGTCAATTTAATATTTATTATTGCAAGAATAAAAAAGTAGTAATTTAAATCATAAAAAATAAAAAATATTATTTACAAATAAAAAATAACTGATATCATAATAATACCTAAATGAGTAACTATTAATGTTTATCATGAAGGAATATTTTAATTTTTATATTATCTAATTTATGGAAAATAATAGAATTGCTGTTATAGGTATAATAATTGAAGATACTAATAATGTTTCAAAGGTAAATGAAATTTTGCATGAATACAGCGACTTTATTATAGGAAGAATGGGGATTCCTTATAGAGAAGAGAATATAAATATAATCAGCATAGTCTTAAATGCTCCTAATGATAAAATTAATAGTTTGACTGGTAAACTAGGTATGCTTGAAGGTGTTTCTGCTAAGGCACTTTATGCAAACAAAAAATAATAAGCAGTTTAATTATTAGGAGTTTATATTATGTCATCTGAAACTTTATTTAAGTACGATTCAAAATCAAAAAATGCAAACGAATTTATTAACGATGAAGAAATATTAAAAACAATATCTCAAGTTGAAAGCGGTAATTACAATATAAGAGATATATTAGACAAGGCTAATAAAATGAAAGGGCTTGAACCTAACGAAGCATTGGCTTTACTTCTTTGCGATGATAAGAAAATAGAAAATGAAATATTTGAAATAGCGAAGAAAATAAAATTAGAAATATATGGAAAAAGAATTGTATTATTTGCTCCGCTTTATTTATCAAATTATTGTGTTAATGGATGCGTTTACTGTCCTTATCATGCTAAAAACAAACATATAGTTAGGAAACAATTAACTCAAGATGAGATTATAGCGGAAGTGATAGCATTGCAGGATATGGGACATAAAAGGCTTGCATTAGAAACAGGAGAAGACCCAGAGTATGCAAGCATGGAGTATTTACTTGAATCAATAAAAACAATATATGGCATTAAACATAAAAACGGTGCAATTAGAAGAGTGAATGTTAATATTGCCGCTACTACAGTAGAAAACTATAAAAAGTTAAAAGATGCAGGCATAGGAACTTATGTATTATTTCAAGAAACATATCATAAACCAACATATGAGAAAGTTCACCCAAGCGGACCTAAAAGTAATTATGAATATCATACTGAAGCAATGGACAGAGCTATGGAAGGAGGTATTGATGATGTTGGAATAGGCGTATTATTTGGTCTTTACAATTATAAATATGATTTTACTGCTATGCTTTATCATGCAAAACATTTGGAAGAAACTTTCGGGTGTGGACCTCATACAATAAGTGTTCCTAGAATAAGACCTGCTGATGATGTTGATGTAAAGAGTTTTCCTAATGCTATAACAGACAATTTATTCAAAAAAATAGTTGCCGTTTTAAGAATTGCTGTTCCTTACACTGGAATAATAGTTTCTACAAGAGAGAGTAAAAAATCAAGAGAGGAAGTTTTGGAGGTTGGAGTTTCACAGATAAGCGGAGGCTCAAGAACAAGTGTGGGAGGATATGTTGAAGAGGAGGAAGAGAACTCTAAACAGTTTGAAATTTCTGATAATCGTTCACTTGATGATATTATAAAATGGCTTTGCGATATAGATTATCTTCCGAGCTTTTGCACAGCTTGTTATAGAGAAGGAAGAACAGGCGACAGGTTTATGTCTTTTGCTAAAAGCGGACAAATAAAAAATTTCTGTCAGGCTAATGCAATAATAACTTTGAAAGAATACAAGAATGATTATGCCAAAGAAGAAACTAAAAAATCAATAGACAAAGTTATGAATAATGAAATAGAACGCATACCTAATGAAAAAGTTAAAACCAAATTGGCAGAAGCTTTAAAAGGAATAGATGAAGGAAGGAGAGATTTTAAGTTTTAATTTAGGATTATTCTTTTATGATTGATTTAGATTTTTAATTATACTGGAGTAAATATATTTGTTAAATTTAAAATAATTTGCAGGGCTTTGCCC
>NZ_SRZM01000157.1 GCF_019402445.1 Brachyspira pilosicoli | reverse complement strand
CTTTTAAAATATTTTCAAGATTTTTTATTCCTGTAGCTTTACTAATATTTTTTCTAACTATATCTATAGCTGTAATATTTCCATAAGCTATTACAGTATCAAACTTATTATTTATTTCATTTTGTATAATTTCTGTAGTATTTACATCTGGGCTAATTTTATTTATTTGTATAATATTTGTTATATTTTTTGCTTCTTCTATTGTAATTTTTTTATCTACTTTAAAAGGTAAATTATGCTCTCCTTTTTTAGGAATTATTGAAAAAGTTTCATTTTCATTTGCAATCTCAACGCTTCCACCATAAGTATCATACAAAAAATTAATAACTTCTATAGCATTATTTTTTTCTATCTCTTCTTTTAGCAATATATTATTATTTCTATCTATAATTAAAGCACCATTATTAACTATAATATAATCAATCTCTATATTGTTTTTATAAATTTGTTCTAATATTGAAAATTTATTTCTGCCTGTAGCAATTGCAAATATATTTCCTTTTTCTCTCCATTTTTTTATAGCATTAATCACTTTATCATCTACAACACGATTAATAGCTAAAGTCATATCATAATCACTAACAAATAATTTCATTTTTATTCTCCAATAATCTTGATGAGTACTCTTTTGTTTCTCATACCATCATATTCACCATAAAAAATTTGCTCCCAAGTACCAAAATCCAATTTTCCATTTGTAACAGCCACGACAACCTCTCTTCCCATAACTTGTCTTTTTAAATGAGCATCAGCATTATCTTCATAGCCGTTATGCCTATATTGATTATGAGGCTTTTCTGGAGCCAATTTCTCAAGCCAAACTTCAAAATCATTATGAAGCCCACTCTCATCATCATTAATAAATACACTAGCAGTAATATTCATAGCATTGCATAAAATTAAGCCCTCTTTTATACCGCTTTCTTCTAAACATCTTTGAACTTCATTAGTAATATTAATATATCCCCTTCTCTTTGGATAATTTATCTCTAAAACTTTTCTATATGATTTCATTTTTGCATAAACTCTTTATTATATTATTTTTTATTTAGATAAAATTATATCAAAATAAAACTCATTTGTCAAAAATATTTTTGTTGGTTTTATTGTTGAAATAAATTTTTTATATGATATAATAAATATTCAAATTATATAAAAATGGGAGTGTATATGCCTTCAGGAAGAAAA
>NZ_SRZM01000156.1 GCF_019402445.1 Brachyspira pilosicoli | reverse complement strand
AATAAACTTTATACTGAAACAGTGAAAAAAAGTTTAGAGAAAGAAAATATTACTACTTCTGTATGCGTGCTTCAAAATGGAGAAACTAACAAAAATATAGAGAGTATTTATAATATATATTTTGCTCTTGCAAGAAACGAGTTAAGCAGAAAAGATATAATAATAGCATTAGGAGGTGGGGTTATAGGAGATATGGCAGGATATGCTGCCGCTACTTGGATGAGGGGAATTGATTTTGTACAGATACCTACTACGCTTCTTGCTTGCGTTGATTCTTCTGTTGGTGGAAAGACTGGCATTAACATAAAAGAAGGAAAAAATTTAGTTGGTGCTTTTCATAGCCCTAGACTTGTTATAATGGATAGTGATGTTTTAAATACGCTTCCAAAGAGGGAGTTTAATGCGGGTATGGCTGAGGTTATTAAGCATGCATTTTTATTTGATAAAAAACTTTTAGAATATTTAGAGAATAATAATAGTTTTAATATGGATTTTATTCTTAAGAGAAATTGCGAATTGAAGGGGCATATAGTAGAGATTGATTATAAAGAGAAAAAAGAGAGAATGTTTTTAAACTTTGGGCATACTATTGGGCATAGTGTTGAAAATGCTGCTGGTTATGGAGTTTTGCTTCATGGTGAGGCTGTTGCTATAGGTGTGATTTTTGCTATGGAGTACGGTATTAAAAAAGATATTACTAAAGATAAAAGTTTACTTGATAGAGCTAAAAATATATTTGGTAAATTCTCTCTTCCTACTGAAATACCAAGCAATATAAACTTAAAAGATGCAATTAAACTAGATAAAAAAAGAAGTAATGATGAAATTAATTTTGTGTTTTTAGAAGATATAGAAAAGCCTTTAATAAATAAAGTAAGCATTAATGATATAGTAAATCTTTTATAAGATATTAAAAAAATAAGAGGTATTAAATTAGTTTAATACCTCTTTTTTATTTTTTTACGCCTTAGCTAATTCTTCTCCTAGTTTAATACATTCATTAATAGCATTATCATCTGGAGTGAGATTTGCAATAAGTCCGTCTTTAACTAAAGAAGCTCCTGCATTATTTACATCTTCCTGCCAGTTTCTCATCCATTCGCCATCGCCCCAATCATAAGAGCCAAATAAAGCTACCTTTTTATTAGAAAGCTTATCTCTTATTGCATCATAAAAAGGCTGAAACTCAGATTCTTCTAAAACCTCAGCTCCCATAGCAGGACAGCCTAATGCTAATTTTGAATAATTATTTATATCTGAAGTATTAAAATTAGATACGCTAAATATATCAACCTCTCCTCCAGATTTTTTAATGCCTTTTTCTACATTCTGTGCCATAAGCTCAGTATTGCCTGTAGCACTCCAATATATTACAGCTATTTTATCACTCATTTTTATCCTCCATAAATTTTTTATTAAATATAAGCATACTCTTTATAATCATCCATTATCTCCAATATGCCCTTACCATTTAAAAATGTGCTTGTGTAAAAATCTCTGCATTTATTGTAGCTTTCAAAAGTTTTGATAGCTTCTTTTTTGTTATGATATACTTTCCAATATCCAGTATATAAACTATTTTTTCCATAATTGTTTATAAATCCGTATATGTCCATAAGAGGATAGCCTAAAAATATTCCTATCTCATGAGGAAAGTCTTTGTTATACTGCATTCTCTTTTTTAATAGTTCTATACACTTATATAGGTTTTTATCTTTATACCCATAATCATCTAAAAAATCAAAAATCTCATCATTAAAAATATAATCCTCAAGCATGTTTTTATTATAAACATAAACTATCACTTTATTATCATAATCTTTAATAATAGATATATTTATATTTCTGCTGTTTAATATTTTATTGTATGATGCTATTTTTTTGTAAACATCTTTTTTAGAATTGTATTGATATGTAAAGATGTTTGCTATTTTTATACCAGAAAGGGTTGGTGCACAGTGGTTAATAATCAATGTATCAAAGTTATGCTCGTTCATATGTTAGAGTATTCTAACATATATTTTAAAATTGTCAATAGTTTTGTTAGTGTATTCTAACTTTTTGTTTAAAATTTATATAATAATTTTTATTTTTTTATAGTAAACCTACATCTTGGATAATTGGAGCATCCGTAAAACTCTCCGTATTTTCCTTTTCTTAAAATTAGTTTTCCATTACACCTAGGACATATATCATTATTTATTTTATAGTTTGTATTTTTTATATTTGATATATGCTCTTCTTTAGATATAATTTGATTATTTGAAATTAATTTATTATAAATATAATTCATATCATCATCAGTATAATTTGAGCCGTCATTAAATTGATATAAATAATTTTTCAAGTCGCACAAATTAATAACATTTCTTATATTTATATTATCAGCATTATTTTGAGTAAATACTATTACAGAATTAATATTATATTTATTTCCTAATATTTTTTTTAAATGATATATATGAGTATTATTTTGTTTTATTGGGTTATAAAAATAATTTCTTTCACCTCTTCTTAAACATTGTGTCCATTTTCTTTGATATTCACTTCCAAATATAAGTCCGCTATAGTTTTTAGTTTCTATACAAAATATTCCATTTTCTCTTATTTCTATATGGTCTATTTGATGACTTTGACCATTACTATCCACTATTGTTAAATTGTTTATTTGCCTATGTTTTACTTTTCCAAATAAATAAGGATTGAGAGCAGAATCAACTTGAATTTCCCCAACTTTACCTTTAATTGAATCAAAATCAAAAAAAGCATTAAAAATATTTTTTGCAATATATTTAAATAGTCCCATAATTATAAATATGTATTTTTTATAGGTAAACTAATATTAATTTATACTTAAATTTTATTTTGTCAAATATTATATTTTATAAAAATGACATAAAATATTTGAATTTTCTATTCAACTTTTTCCCGCGTACGAGCTGTA
>NZ_SRZM01000155.1 GCF_019402445.1 Brachyspira pilosicoli | reverse complement strand
ACCCAAAGAAGCAAAAGGACTGCATTTTTATTAAGTATATCAACAAAACATGCGGTATTATTTTTTATATGTATTTCTATTATGTAAAATTAAAATACTTGCTTTTTCGTGAGCCTACATTTATGCAAAAAATTAATAATATCTCTATAAAAATACAACCATATAAAATATTTGACATAATACATATATATATTATAATTTCATCTATGAGTAAATATATTGTTATACATAAGATAATCAATGCTTCTATATTTATGCTTTTTCCTATAGCAGCATTTATAATAATGGCACATAAAAATATCACTTCTGGATTTAATTTAGTAATGCTAATTTTATTAAATGTTATAGAGATAGGTATTTTTATTTCTTTTATAGCTGTATCTGCAAGATGTGATTGGGGTACTAGAAAACAGCATGCCATAGTAAAGGCTGTAATTTCTTTACTTATATATGTTTTAATAATATTATTTACGCTAATGATTATTATTTTCTAATTGTTGGAAAGTTTTATAATGCAGTTATTTCTTCTTTACATATATTTTATTTTTGGGTATATCGCTTATCCTTTTATTTTTGTGGCTTTTTCTATTATGATGTTTTTTAATAAGCCTATAAGAAAGGGTGCTTTATCTAGATTAGGTTTTATTTACCCAAAAGAAAATAATAAAAATGCTGTATGGATTCATGCTGTTAGTGTGGGTGAGATAGTTGCTGTTAGAGAGATGGTGTTTAATTTAATTGAGAGAGGATATACTGTTTATTTATCTACAACTACTGTAGGTGGATATGATATTGCCAAAAAAAATTATGGAGATAAAGTAGAGCTTTTCTATTTAACTTTAGATTATCCTCATATGATTAACAAGCTTATAAATTTAATATCTCCAGAATATGTGATGATAGCTGAAATTGAGATATGGCCTACTATGATATATATGCTTCATAAGAGGCTTATACCTGTATTTTTAATCAATGGAAGAATTGGTAAAAAAGAACTTAAAGGATATAAAAACTTTCAATTTTTCTTTAAACCTTATTTTAATATGTATGCTAAGATACTTGCACAAAGTAATATTGATATGCAAAATATGATTACTATAGGTATGCCTAAAAAATTAATATCTGTTACAGGTAATTTGAAATATGATATTAATTATAGTGTAGATGAAAAAAAGATAGACAGTTTAGAGAGTATAATACCTGTAAATAAATTTGTAATAGTTGCAGGAAGTACGCATAGTAATGAAGAAGAAATAATATTAAAGGCTATAGATAAAATAGGAATAAAAGATGATGTATATATTGTAATAGTGCCTAGAAACATAGAGAGAGGGGAAGATATAAAAAATACGGCTTCAAAGTTGGGATACAATTTACCACTTTATACTGATTATGATAGAAGTTCTGAAGACGGTATTATTATAAACACAATAGGGGAGCTTCTTAATTGGTACAAACTCTCTGACCTTGTTATAATGGGTGGTACTTTTATTGGTAATGTAGGTGGGCATAATATACTTGAGGCTATTTATTTTAAAAAGCCTGTGATAGTTGGAAAGTATATGTATAACTTTATAGAGATTTATGAATATATGAAAGAGTGTGTCTTTAATTGTAAAGAAAAAGAGAATCTTCCAGAAGTTATAAAGCTTGCATATGAGAATAAAGAACTTAGAGAAAAATTAGCAAATACTTCTTATGAACTTCTTATACAAAATAATGGTGCTAGTAAAAAGACTATGGAGTTTATAGATAAATATATTGGTATAGTTTAATTAGGCTTTAACTCTCTTATAATATAATAAAGCTATAAATGCACATACAACAGCACTAGCAGTTAAAAATATATATGCTATCTCTATAGAATACATTTCTACTATTTTGCCTGTTATTATAGGGTAAATAAATATTCCTATTGAATAAGCTGTTTGATAAAAACCCATAGCAGAAGATTTTTTATCTCTGTCTATTTCTATAAGAGCCTCACTTGTAAGATATGATGCGAGCATTCCTATTGATAATCCTGAGAGTATTTGAGAAGCTACTATTACAAATATATTTTTTGTGAGTATTACAGCTACACAATATAAACCCAAAAGCACAAAAGAAAATGGAACATAAAATTTTGAGCCTCTCTTGCTTGCAAATGAAGTGCTTGCTATATATGCACTCACTATTGCAAAAAACATATTGAGAAGTGATGCTATTCCAACAAGGTATGAAGCACCTCCTAGTTCTTTTATTCTGTTTAGAGTAAATGATACCGATGCTGCCATATGTATGCCTTGCTCTATTATGCTTAAAACTGAGAAAAATAATAATCTTTTGTTTTTTATAACTAATATTAAATCTTTTATATTGTTTTTTTTCTCTCTCTTCTCTTCTTTTAAGAAAAGTGCCAATATAGTTGCAGCAAAAGCAGCCAAAGCCGCAGCAATAAGCATAAGGTTCATTCCAAACTTTTGATAAAATATAGTTGCAAATAAAAAACCCAAAAACATTCCTATAACATTAGCAACCAAACATTTACTAGCAGCCATATGTTCTTTGCTTCTGTCGAAATAAGAATAATATAAAACCATATACATAAGCCAAGTAGAAGCAGCAACACCTGTTAATATATTACCAACCAAAAAACCATTAGCTGTAGGATAGGCTATTTTTATAACACAAGAAATAGCAGATAATAATGAACCGAGTACTATAAATATTTTATACTTTCCAAAATAATCGCTTATTATTCCGAAAGGAAATCTAAGTATCATCTGCGAAGCACCGTAAAGCCCAAGAATTATACCAACTATGGAAGGTGTTACATTTAAAGCATATAAATACGGCACTTGAAAAGGTATGTAAGTGTATAAAGAAAACCAGTATAGTATCATTATTATAAATAGAGTATTAGGCATTTTTTATTATCCTTTTTATATACTGCTTAAGTTTCTTAATGCTAAGCTAATTAAATCTTCTGTTGTTTTATTTTCTTTGTTTTCTATATTTGATAATGCTTTTACAGCTTCATTATTTGAAAAGCCTAATGATATAAGAGCCTTTATTACATCGCTTTCATTTTCATTATATGATATTTTTGAAGAAGAAATATTTATATCTATCTTTTCTATTTTATCTCTAATTTCAAACAAAAGTTTTTCAGCCTTTTTTACTCCCATTCCTTGAACTTTTTTAAGCATATTAATATCTTTATTAAAGAGTATATGCATTATTTCATCTATTGAATATGTGGAGAGAACTTCCATTGCAAGTTTTGCTCCAACACCAGAGGCAGACATTAAAGTATTAAACATCTTTTTCTCTTCTCTTGTTCTAAAACCATAAAGCATCATAGAATCTTCTTTATGTATTAATTGAGTGTATAGTCTTATATTATCATCGTTGTTAACATTTAATTTTTTTGATACTATAATTTCGTAAGCCACTCCATTAGAACATAAAAGAGCAATGATTCCCTCTGATATCGTGCAAACTTTACCTTCTATAAAAGCAAACATATTATAAACTAGGCTCGTATTCTAATTCTTTAATTACTTCAAGCATTTTATCTGTGCTAACTTTGCTTTCATCATATTCTACTTCAGCACAAGCATTTTCTAAGCTCACATTTACTTTGCTTATACCCTCTAAAGCAGTAAGTTCTTCAGTAACAGCTTTAACGCAATTTTGACAGCCCATTCCTTTAATTTTGATAGTAATATTTTTCATTTATATCTCCTTAATAAAAAATGTTTTAGTATTATAACAAATAATTATATACTAATTGGGCGTATTTTTCAATAATATAAAAGTAGGTTATATATTTATTTTTTATTGATATAGGCTTTAATTTATTATATAATAAACTAAAAAATAAGTATAATAAAGAATTTGGTATGTCAGAAGTCAAAAAATATCCAACATTATATGTTAAAAATTTTGCTAAAATCAAAGAGGTGGAAATAGAGCTAGCCCCATTTACACTTTTTGTAGGCGACAACAACAGTGGAAAAAGTTATTTAGCAAGCTTGGTTTGGTATATTTCTAGTATCATGTTTTTTTGGGATTATAAAAAATCTTTAAATTTCCAAAACTATCATTATTTATATAGTTTAGCAAATGAAATATTTTCTAACAATAAAACTGAAGTTACAGAAATAAAGATATCTAGTGAAGTTATTAAGGATTGTATAGATATAGCAAATAATATTATATCTTATAATAAGGTTTCAATTTTTGAAAGTATATTTACTTATAAAAATATTATTGCTGAAGAAATATATATATCGTATCAAAATTATGATATAAATATTAATATAAAATATCATAAGAGTATTTCATCTAATAAATCTAATGATAATATTATTTATTTTTATCATAATAATAAATA
>NZ_SRZM01000154.1 GCF_019402445.1 Brachyspira pilosicoli | reverse complement strand
GTTGTATAATACTTATAGATAGTATATTAAAAAATAAATAAATATCAATAAATATATGCTTATAGAGTAAAAACATAGAAAAAATCTTATAAATATATAATAAACATAACATTTTCCAAAAAATTATAAAAAAATATCTAAAGTTAGTAAAAAAAATTAATAATTAATCGGCATAAACCGATAATATATACTAGTTCAAGGATGGACTAATAAACAATTTTCACGGAGGAACCATATGGTTATCAATAATAATATCAGTGCAATAAATGCACAAAGAACTCTTAAATTCCGCCAAGTAGATTTAAGAAAAGACGCAGCTCAAATTTCTAGCGGTATGAGAATCAACCAAGCTGGAGATGATGCTAGTGGATTAGCAGTATCTGAAAAAATGAGAACACAAATCCGCGGTTTACGTCAAGCTGAAAGAAACACTCAAGACGGTATATCTTTCATTCAAACTACTGAAGGTTACTTAGAAGAAACTACTAATATCCTTCAAAGAATTCGTGAATTAGCTATACAAGCAGCTAACGGTATCTATACTGATGAAGACAGACTTTATGTACAAATCGAAGTTTCTCAATTAGTAGATGAAATCGACAGAGTTGCTTCACAAGCTCAATTCAACAAACTTAACATGTTGACTGGAAGATTTGCTAGATCTACAGGAGAAAATACTCCTACAGCTTCTATGTGGTTACATATCGGTGCTAATATGGACGAAAGAAAACGTGTTTATATTGGTACTATGAACAGCCAAGCTCTTGGACTTAAAAATCCAGTTGGACCTGCTACTACTGCTACTTTCATTAGTGTTTCTAGCCCTAATAAAGCTAATACAGTTATAGGTATGGTTGATGAAGCTCTTCTTAAAGTATTAAAACAAAGAGCTGACTTGGGTGCTTATCAGAACAGATTAGAAATGACTGCTCAAGGCTTAATGGTAGGCTTTGAAAATATGCAGGCTTCTGAAAGCAGAATTCGTGATACAGATATGGCTGAAGCATCAGTTAAACTTGCTAAAGACCAAATTCTTAACCAAGCTAACTTGTCTATGCTTGCTCAAGCTAATCAGTTACCACAAGGTGCTCTTAGATTATTACAATAATAATAGCCTAATAGCTTAAAAATAAAAGGGTGTTGCTTTTACTAGCTTCACCCTTTTTTATTATACTAAATTTATTTCAATTATTTATTTAATCCATAAAAAACTACAAATTATAAAAATGCTATTTTAACAGTTTATCACCATCTTAAATTGATTCGATATCTCCTTCTTTATAGCCTGCAAACTCTGTGAAATTGATGATTGACTTACATTAAAAATCTTAGCCAACTCAACCTGACTCTTACCCTCTGAAAATAATTTTAATAATTGCTTTTGCTTTGGTGAAAGTATTGCAACAACCAAATTTGAAAGCCTCTCATATTCTACATAACTTAAACTATTTGTATAAAGTATATTCTCCAAATCTTTGTCTGTTAACACAATCTCCCTACAATAATCCCTATTTTTCCTAAACTCTCTCTTGCCGTATCTAATCTTCTTTAACATCTCATCGCATAATTTTACACAAGTATTATATTTAGGACATAAATTACACATTATTAATACTCCTTTAATACATATAAAATATCTTCTAAAAGCATAGCTGAATATTCAATAGATGTATCAAAATTAAGCCTCTTTATAGCATTATCAACATCTACCCTCATTATAACCCAATCCTCCCAATTAACTTTTTTGTTGTAAAAATAATCATCATCGTCAATATTATCTAGTATTATTTTTACAAGTTTTTTGTTATAATTTTTAAACTTTCTTGTTGGTGGTTTATTCATAATAGCTCTCCCAAACTAATGTATAGTAATATACTGTATATTACTATAGTAGTTTTATATACTATATACCCTTTTTTTTCAATAGCTATTTTGATATTTTTTTATATTTTTTATGTTTTTGATATTTTTTGTTTTTTTGATTAGAATGATTAAATAAATCATAACAAATATAAGAGCTGTATGATGATAAAAGAAGATAACAAATACATATGTAAATGTAAAGAATTATCCATTGAAGAGATAGAAACATTAAAAAAAGAATACGGATTAAAAACACTAAAAGATATAGTAAAAAAGACAAAAGCAGGCACAGCTTGCGGAGGATGCAGAAATCGCTTAAAGGAGCTATTTAAAGATAATTTAAGATAGAAATATTATAATTCTACATATCCTCTGTATGCGTATCTAGCCTCACCTTTCATAAATACATTATTATCTTTATAAGTTAATATCAAATCTCCTCCTAAAAGGTGATTAAGAATAATATTATCAGTTCTTTTGCTAATATATCCAGCCACACAAACAGCCGAAGCACCAGTACCGCATGCCAAAGTTTCAGCACTTCCCCTCTCCCAAGTTCTTTGTATAACTTCTCCCCTATTAAGAACCTGCACAAACTCTACATTTGTTCTATTTGGAAACATAGGATTATTTTCCATAAAACTTCCAATATCATCAATTCTCATATTTTTAACATCATCTACAAATATAACACAATGCGGATTGCCCATAGATACACAAGTAAAATAATAAGTTTT
>NZ_SRZM01000153.1 GCF_019402445.1 Brachyspira pilosicoli | reverse complement strand
GGCGACCGTAGGAAGTACCTTTAGGTATGGGTGCGAATGTGGGAAAAAGTTGAATAAAATAAAAAATCTACTGCAAAATATATTTATTTTAGTATATAAAACCGTTCTTTATTATAAATACATTCTTGCCGTCTGAGGCTATTGATATCGCTTCGCTGCTGTAAGCGTCTATTTCTGATATATAATCATATCCGCCTAACTCTTTTCTTGTAGCTGTTTCTTTATTCCATATAAAATAATACTTTCTTCCAAGTCTTTCTGCTGTAAAAGCAAAAGAATCTCCATAAAACTTAAATGAAGTTACAGAGTTGTATGAAGGGCTTTCAAAGTTGTCGGATATAATATATTCCCTGTCATTTTTTGAGGCATTGTATACTAATTCATTATTGTCAGAGAAGTATATATTATTTATTTTATTATATTCATCATTAATTTTTTTATTATTAAGAATTATAAAAGATATATTATTGCTGCTTACTCCATATGCAAAGTTCTTTGAATCTTTGGAATATTGATAAGTATGTATATTATCATAACTACCTAGCATATTTCCTCTAACATAGAGTTGCATCATATTGTTTGTATCTATATTAATAAATACCAAACTTTGACCGTCTGGAGAAAAACTCATATTTGTAATTAGATTAAACTCTCCTATGTTTCTATTATTTATTAAAATGCTTGTATTTATAAATTCATTTGTAATAATATTGTTATTAGTGTCTTCCAAATTTAATGTATTTTCTACTATGTTTGTAATAACATTTGTAACCATCATTAATGCTATAGTATTTGATTGTCCTTTAACTGTTATACCTTCTTCATTTGTATAAATACTTATATTAGATAGATTATAATTTGTAACTGTAGATATATTGGTAAGAATAGTATCGTTTGTGTTAATGTTTGTATACATCATATTATCATTTGTTGTTAAATTAGTATCTATTTGAGGCATTAATTTAACAGCGTATGCTTGATTTTGTAGGCTGTATGAAGCTAAATCATCAACAGATATAAAATTCTCTGTATCATTATTTCCATTATATATAACAGCACTTCCTTCACTGTTTATAACATACATTAAAGTTCTTCCGTCAATACCATATTTCATTTTTTCTGCTTTTCCCAAAACGGATTTTTCTTCTCCATTGATATTAACAAAATATTCTCCATCTCTAGAATAAGAAAATGCATAATTGTTCTTGTTTATAACATATTCATATAATTCAGAATACTGAGTTTTGGCCTCTCCATTAATAACAGCAACGCCATAATCCATAAGTCTTGCAAATATTATAGAATTGTTCTCAGCAAAAGTAGAAGCTTCTATAGAATCAAATTCCTGTTCTTTATTACCATATATAACAACCCACATATCTTTACCGATAGAAGGTTTTAGCATAGTAGCAACTAATGTGCCATTTGGTAAAACTTTTATTATACCAGCATCCTTATATCCTTCTAATCTGCTGCTTTTATAGAGTATATCATATGTTTTATTATTAGCATTATTCTTTTCTATAACAATAGCATAGTTTGTATCATTTAATATATGAGCATTCTTTAGAGTTTCATTGTTTTGTAATGTATATATTTGAGGAAATAGTAAATTGCTTATTAATATAAAATAAATAGGTATGTATTTTTTCATAGTAAATTCCAATTGTTTTTTATAAAGAAAATTATTTATATACTCGGTAATATTATAAACTAAAATTAATAATATACAAAATTATCTTATTAAAAAAAACTAAATTTTTACGATTATTTTTATATAAAATACTTGAGGTTGTTATGAGATATTTTATTATAATATTGCTTTTTATTTATTCTTGCAGCTCTATAAATACTAATTCTAAAACTCTTAATAATGGTTGGATTAATGAAAATAAATTTAGCATTAATTCTATAGGCTACCCAAATACTGATAATAATGCCACATCAGAAGAAAATAAAAATAGTGCCTATAATGCTGCTTTATCTCTTTCTATTGTTAAAATTGAGAATGCTTTTTCAAAAGAATTGCCTCAAAATTATAAATATTATGATGATTTGAAAAGTTTTATATCTAATAATGTGAAAGTAGAATATGCAAATTATGTAGATAATAGATATTATAATATAATGGTTTCTATAGAATATAATAATTTATTAGATGATTTAAGAAAAGGTAAAAAAATAACAAAATAATGTAAATTTTTTTGTTTTTATTTTACTTTTAAATTAAATATGAGTTTTTATAAGAATAAAAATATATACAATAGGAGAAAAGTATGAAGTCTACTAAATTGATTGCATTTGTAGGTTCAATTGCATTATTGTTTGGTATGATAGCTTTTGCTCAAACTCAAATTGATTTGGCTAAGATACCTGATGGTACTTATTTGGGCAATTACAAAGCTACTTACAAAACTAAACAAGGTGACTACCAAGCTAAAGTAACAGTTCAAGGTGGTAAATTAACTAAAGTTGTAATGACTAAATGTGCTCATTCAAGCGGTCCTGCTAGAGCTAAAGCAGCTTATGACCAAATGATTAAAGCTAACAACATTTATGTTGATGGTGTTACTGGTGCTACTTGGAAAGCTCTTGTTGAAGATGCTTTAACTAAATTAACTCCAGCAAAATAATAAAAAAATAGGTGAAAAATTGTATTAGAAAGTGTATTCAGTTTATGAATACACTTTTTTTATATTCTTTTATTTATTTTTATATTTAATAATAATCCTACTAGCATAATTATAAAAGTAATAAATATTGCTATATACATATTAACTTCAAAATTATATCTTAAGTATTGAAAATCAGAAATTTCTTTAGATAATTCTATTAAAACATTTGCAGCAAACTCTGTTGTTTTTGCAGGATATATTGATACATTATTAAATATTTGATATGTGAATATAGTTATTAACGATGATGAGAGTATTATAAAAGATAATGGTACAGCGAATATATTTGCTATTATTGAGTTAAGATTTAAAATTTTAAAATGATATATATTTAATGGAAGTATTGATATGAGTGATATTATATTAATTGCCAAAAATCCTAATATGGTTATAAAGATATTTTTTAAAAAAGTATTTATTTTTAAGTTTTTAATTTTTGATATTATAAAAAAATTATAAAT
>NZ_SRZM01000152.1 GCF_019402445.1 Brachyspira pilosicoli | reverse complement strand
ATATTAAATGCATTATATAAAAAATATCGTTTTATACCATATTTATATAATTTCCAAAATATTATATTGTTATCATGAAATAAATACATATAAATGGATTCTCTCATATTATCATTAATATCTATAGATTTTGGAATATTAGTAAAAGTTCCTGTATAATATACACCTCTCTTGTTCATTATATTATTATTTTCTATAACAGGAATATTGTTTCTTGCAAAAGATTTATTAGGAACAGTATTGTAATTAATGTATATAAATAAATATATAGATGATATTACGGCAATTATAATAAAAGCTATTAAAATATATTTCTTTATATAGCTTGCTGAATATTCATAATAATCATCATTTACTATTAAACGTTTTTTTATACGCATAACTCAGCTTCATTTTCCTTTTCAATATCAGCTTTTACTTCTTCTTCGCTTCTTTCTTCTACTGAATTATCTAATAATTTATTTAAAGCAAACAAAGCAACTTCTAACTCATCATCTTTTGGTCTTTTAGTTGTTATTTTTTGAAGTAGTAGACCTGGTAATATTGCAAGTCTCATTAATGGGAAATTATAAAATATAAAACCTAATTTTAATAATTCATAAGATATTCCAGAAACTATAGGAAGTAAAATTATATTCATAGCTAATACTGTGAGATTACCTAAAATTTTTGGTGGAGTATATGAGGCGTAAATATAAGAATAAACAAAATAACTTGTAAACATATAAAGAAGTATTGAAACAGTTAATACTAAAAACATAAAAGTAGTTCCACATCTTGGGTGTATAGTTGTATAATCTCTTATATTATTTATATCTGGATTAAGCCCATGCTCATATGCATTAACTACCATATGCTCAGCCCCATGATATTCAAATACTCTTCTCACATCGCTAAATAAAGATATAATAAGTAAGTAGCCAATAAATATTGCTAATTTTATAACTCCTCTTGTAAGGTTAAATAAAACAACACTTTCTTTTTCATTTATTCCTATTAGAGTTGTAATAAAATATGGCAATGCTATAAAAAGTCCAACAGCAAAAGCTAAAGATACTAACATGCTTAAAGTCATAGCAGCACTTTCTTTTTTACTACTTTCTTCTTTTGTAAGATTTTTTTTGTTTTTTTCTTTTTCTTCTTCAAGTCCTGCAGTGTTAGCAGAAAAAACTAAAGTCTTATAACCTAGTTTCATCATATCTACAAAATTTATGATCCCTCTAAAAAAGAACATTTTGCTTAATTTATTTTTATTATCTTCTATCTTATGTTTTATAAAATCTATTTTTTTATTCGGCTTTCTAACAGCTACAACATAATGAGTTTTATTTCTAAGCATAATTCCTTCTATTACAGCTTGTCCTCCAACTCCTTGTTTTATTCTATTTTCATCTAATTTATTATTCATTAATAATTATCCTAAAGTAAATATTTTTGTATATGATATAACAAATATATTATTTTTCAAGTGTGTAAATATATAAAAGGTATTAGAAAAAATATCATTATTGTGAATAGTATTCTTTATATTAAGATTTTATTATTTTTTTTGTTTTTTTATTGAATATAAAAATGTATTATACTATACTTTAACTGTACTTTAATATAAAAAATAGGAGATTCTAATGTCAAAAGAAGAAAAAGTCGTAAAAAACAGTTTTAAGAAGTGGTTCACATTCTGTGTTTTGGTTTTCAGTGGAGGAACAGTATTTAAATTATCATCTTTGAAAGATGCATTTTATGTTCCTATGCAAGAGTTTATGAATTTAACTCATACACAAATAGGTTTTGCATTATCTGTTTACGGATTAGTTCAAACTATAGGAAATTTCTTTTCTATCTATATTGCTGATAGATTTTCAAAAAGGATATTAATTCCTGTAGGACTTATAGGTGTTGGTTTAGTTGGATTATATATGTCTACATTTCCTCCATATTATGGTATATTGATTTCTTGGGGATTATTATCATTATTTGGAGAGGTTATATATTGGCCTGTATTATTAAAATCTGTAAGATTGTTAGGTGATAGTAGTGAGCAAGGAAGATTGTTCAGTTTCTTAGAAGCTGGAAGAGGTATAGTGGATGTAATAATAGCTTATAGTGCTTTAGGTGTATTTACATTATTAGGTTCTGGTTCAGCTGGTTTAAGAGGTGGTATAATATTCTTTTCTGCTGCTGTAATATTAGCTGGTATATTATCATATATATTATTAGAAGATGACGTTGTTAAGCTTGAAGATGAAAGCGGCAATAAAGTTTCAAGAGATAAAGTTGCTATACAGGGTGTTATAAAAGCAATAAAAAGTTTGGAGATATGGGTTGTTTCATTAACTATATTTAGTGTATATTCTGTATATTGCGGATTAACTTATTTTATACCTTTCTTAAAAGATATATATAGTATACCTGTAGCTTTAGTAGGTGCTTATGGAGTAATTAACCAATATGGTTTGAAAATAGTAGGTGGTCCTATAGGAGGAGTATTATCTGATAAAGTATTTCATTCACCTACAAAATATATAAGATTTGCATTCTTTTTATCAGCTATTGCTATAGTAGGATTTACATTTATACCGCATAGTAAATTTAATCCTTATATAGGTATGGTTTTAACATTAAGTTATGGAGCTATTATATTTTCTATGAGAGCAGTATTTTTTGCTCCTATTGATGAGGTAAAAGTTCCTAGAGAAATTTCTGGAGCTGCTATGTCTATAGCTTGTATATTCGGTTATTCTCCTCAAATGTTTGCTTTTGCATTATATGGAAATATATTAGACAACAATCCTGGTTTTGCAGGATATCGTATAGTATTTTTTATAATGGCAGGTTTTTCTATACTTGGAATATTAATATCTAGTTTGCTTTTATCAATGATTAAGAAAAAAGAAAAATTAGGAGTTCAAGCATGAAATTAGGTTTAGAAACTGAAAGCTATCATTTATTCTTTCAAAATAAAAGAATGAATATATTTGATTTTATTAATAAAACTAAAGAACTTGGTTTAGATGGAGTACAAATTAATATCATAAAAGATTATAATTTGGACCCTATTTGGGGTACATTAGAAACAGATGATATTAACCATCTAAAAAAGGTTAGAGATTTATGTGATAAATTAGGGTTATATATAGAAATTGATACTAAAGGTATAGATTTTGAGCATTTAGAAAGAGTTTTGAAAGTCGCTAATATACTTGATGCAGAAGTTGTAAGAACATATATTCCAACTAAAGACCCTGTAATATCTGAAGAATCAGGAGCAGGTGGAAAATATGACCCAGCAAAGGTGCGTCAATATTTCGATACTTCAATATATGAAGAAGCTATACCAAAATTAGAAAAGATTATACCTTTATTAAAAAAATACAGAATAAAAATAGCTTTAGAAAATCATGAATATGAAACTTCTAAAGAATTAGTTTGGGTTATAGAAAAATTATCTAGTCCTTGGATAGGGTTACTATTTGATTTTGGAAACTCTATGATGGCTTGGGAAGATCCTATTGAAGCTGTTAATAATATGGCTCCATACACTTTTTCTACACATGCCAAAGACCACATTATTATAGAAGACCCTGAAGATGTTTATAATTACGTTGTATGCGGGGTTCCTATTGGAGAAGGAAATTTAGATATCAAAAAAATATATGATGTTCTTTATAATAAATCTCCATTGAAAAGAATAAATATAGAATCTTGTCATCCATATTGTGCTCAATTTAAAAGAGCTCCTGGAATTGGCGGAGTAGATAGGGTAGGTGAAAGTGCTTTTAAAATACATTCTCATCCTTATCCTTATAATGATATAAAACCATTAGAATATTATTATCCTCATGAAATATCTAATGAATATTTAGAAAGATTATTGAAAGACCAAGATGAAGGTTTAAAAAGGTCTATAAAATATTTAAAAGAAATAAGAGATTCTTATTTAAACTAATAAAACTATAAAAAAGGAGAAAAGCTAAACTTAGCAATTCTCCTTTTTTTATATTAATAAATATATATTAATTATTTATTTTTTAATACTACAGTCATTAATGAAGAAAGAGCAATAGCTTTCACACAATCACCAAGAATGAATGGAACACTTCCTTTCATTATAACTTCTGCTAAAGTATATGGAGTTCCAACATTTGCAGACCATATATATAAACCTATCATACCGCAAATATGTATTATAGCAATTTGTGATACAAATAATATTATAGAAGTTTTTACAAAGCTTACAGCATTATTTTTTTCAGTATATTTACCTAATACTAAAGCACATAATGCATAACCTACTAAATAACCAGTAGTAGCACCTAAAGCATTTGGAGCTATTGTAGAAGGAAGTCCGATAGAACCAGCTAATATAAATAAAGCAACAGAAACAAAAGCCCAAAAACCACCAAGTGTTAAAGCACTAGCACATACAGCAAAAGTAGCGAAGTTAATAGGTACAGGTGTAAATGGTAAATATATTTTTATTTGTGAAGCAATAGCTAAAGCAACAGCAAAAACTAAAGCAAGTGATAATTTTTTTACAGCAGAAGCATCGTTAATTAAATAAGCTCTAGCACTATTATATCTTTTTAATATTGTAGTCATAATTTTTTTAACTCCTTTATTTTATAATTTTTATTAACCTAATATAGCAAGCAGTACACCAGCAGCAACAGCAGAACCAATTACTCCTGAAACATTAGGACCCATAGCATGCATAAGTAGGAAGTTGTGAGGGTTAGATTCCTGTCCAACTTTGTTAGCAACTCTAGCAGCCATAGGAACGGCAGATACACCAGCAGCTCCTATTAAAGGATTAATTTTATCTTTACTAAATACATTCATTAATTTAGCAAGTAATACACCGCCAGCAGTACCCATAGAAAATGCTACTAAACCTAATATCAATATACCAAGTGTCTCAAAACGTAAGAATTTATCAGCAGCTAATTTACTTCCTACAGATAAACCTAACATTATAGTAACAATGTTAATTAATTCATTTTGAGCAGTTTTTGATAATCTGTCAGTAACACCAGATTCTTTAATCAAATTACCAAACATCAAAGCACCAATTAAAGGAGCAGCATCTGGTAAAAGTAAAGCAACAAGTATGATAACTACAAGAGGGAATATGATTTTTTCTCTTTTGCTAACAGGGCGTAACTGTTTCATTTCAATTTTTCTTTCATTTTCAGTAGTAAGCCATTTCATAATAGGAGGCTGAATAATAGGCACTAAAGCCATATAAGAATAAGCAGCAACAGCAATAGCACCCAATAAACCAGGTGAAAGTCTTGAAGCTGTAAATATAGCAGTAGGACCATCAGCACCACCAATAATACCTATAGAAGCAGCATCTTTAAGTGAGAAATTGATAACAGGTATATAAGTTGATAAAACCATAGCACCAAGTAAAGTACCAAATATACCTATCTGAGCAGCAGCACCAAGTAAAGCAGTTTTAGGGTTAGCAATAAGCGGACCAAAATCTGTCATAGCACCAACACCAATGAAGATGAATAGCGGGAATAATCCAGATTCAATACCAAAAGTATATATTTGACCTAAAAAACCACCACTACTTAAAGTAACAGGAAGCCCATTAATGACCTCTACTACAGGCAAAGCAGCAATATTAGCAACAGGTATATTAGCAAGTATTCCACCCATACCTATAGGGATAAGAAGTAATGGTTCAAAGCCTTTAGCTATAGCAAGATATACTAAAAGCAAACCCACACAAATCATTATAAGATTCTGCCATAGAGGAGCAGTTTTTACTTTAATATCATTAAGTTTTGTTTGATATTTTTCTTGTTTACTTTTTTCAGCTTTCACTTGAGCTTCAGCTATTTCTTTTTCTGTTCTAGGGAAAAGTCCACCAAAAGCAGTATTTCTAGCTAAAGATATAAGTGATTCTTTTATATCAATAGGTTTATATTCTTCTTTTTCTTGTGCTAAAACTACAGATGCCGTCATCAAGACAAGTGTAAATACTAAAAATATTTTTTTCATTCTTTTCACTCCTTCAAACAAGCATCTATTATCCAACAATAGCCAACTCTTGACCAGCAACTACAGCATCCCCTGGTTTTACTTTTACTTCTTTTACAACACCACTTGCAGAAGATTTAATTTCTACTTCCATTTTCATAGCTTCTACAATTAATATAGTTGTTCCATCTTGAACTTGTGTTCCAACAGGAGCAAGTATTTTTAATACAGTACCAGGTAAACCAGCAGTAATAGGAGTAGCAGAACCACCTGAAGAAGCAGGAGCTGATTGAGTAGCACCAGCAACTATACCATCTTTAATAGTATAATCATAGCTTACACCATCAACTATAGCTTTACCGTTTTCTATTTTTACTCCATAGCTAGAACCGCCAACTGTAACAGTAACTTCATTGCTAGTAGCTTTAACACCATCAGAAGAACCAGCAGCATTCTTTCTAATACCGAGTTTAGCTTCACCTTTAAGGAATTGTATACCTTTTTCTTTACAAGCAGCAGCTATAAATACGTTTTCATCAGAAAGGTCTGTTATACCAGCATCTTTTAATGCCTGTTCAGCAGCTTTTCTACCTTTTTTAGGGTTTCTATCATCTATATCCATAGCAAGTTCAGTTGTAGGCTGTAAACCTAATTGTTCACTAGCTATTTTTACTATTTCAGGGTCAGGAGTAGAAGGAGTTTTACCAAAATATCCTAATACCATTTTTCCATAACCATCAGCAATCTTTTTCCAATCGCCTTGCATTACATTGTTAAATGCTTGTTGGAAATAGAATTGAGATACAGGAGTTACAGAAGTACCGAAACCGCCTTTTTTAACTACTTCAGTCATAGCCTTAATAACTTCAGGGAAACGGTTCATTACATTAATATCTCTCATCATTTGAGTATTAGCGGTTAATGCACCACCAGGCATTGGAGCAAATGGAATCATAGGCTCAACAGTTCTACTTTCAGGTGGTAAGAAATAATCTTTCATACATTCTTTGAATACTTCTTCAGCTTCTCTGATTTTATCTATATCAATATCAAAATAGAAATCTGTTCCTCTTAAAGCATGCCACATAACTATTAAATCTGTAGAACAAGTACCGCCAGATACAGGAGCCAAAGAAACATCTATACAATCAGCACCAGCATCTAAAGCCGCTTTATATTGTATAGCACCAATACCAGCAGTTTCATGGCTATGCATTTGTATATGTACATCTTTACCTAAAATCTTTCTAGCTTCTTTAATTGTATCATAAACTACTTGAGGAGTAGTAGTACCAGAAGCATCTTTGAAACATACTGAGTCAAAATCTACATTATCTTTTATTTGAGTTAATACTTTTCCATAGAAAGCAGCATCATGAGCACCTTCACATCCAGGAGGAAGAGCCATCATAGTAACACATACCTGGTGTTTTAATCCTGCTTCTTTAATACATTGTCCACTGTAAATTAGGTTGTTTACATCGTTTAATGCATCAAAGTTTCTAATAGTTGTGATACCATGTTTTTTGAAAAGCTGAGCATGAAGTTTAATCATATCTCTAGGCTGAGATTCCAAACCAACAACATTAACTCCTCTTGCCAAAGTTTGTAAATTAACATCTGGTCCAACAGTCTTTCTAAAAGTGTCCATTACATCAAAAGCATTTTCATTGTTGTAAAAGAATGCACTTTGAAATGTTGCACCGCCGCCAGATTCAAAATATTTAACACCAGCTTTTACAAATGCTTCTACAGCTGGCATAAAGTCTTTGGATAATACTCTAGCACCGTAAACAGATTGAAATCCGTCCCTAAATGCTGTTACCATAAATTTTACTTCTTTTTTTGCCATATTAATTTCTCCTTATGCTTGTCCATTACTTTTTATTACTATGAACATGTGCTAAAGCTATAGCAATAGCAACCATCTTGTCATTACTCACAGATTGAACAGGTAATGCAGTTTGTTCTTCCTCTTTTTGAGGCATAACTTTATCTACTTGTGCTATAATAACACTTACTAGTTTCATTACATAAACTAATATTATTAAGAAGAGTACTACTACACCCATTCCTATAAGCATTATTTGTAAGGCTTCTATGATACTTCCGTTCATGAAATCCTCCTAATTTTATTTTGTATACATTATACAATATTTTACACATATATACAAGTATCTTTATACAAAATAAAAACTACATATCACAATATATTTGACTTTTATGATATACTATATATAATATCAAAAATTTTATTTGGATTTATTTAATGAGTATATCTTCTAAACCTATAGCCGTTTTTGATTCAGGATTTGGCGGTATAAGTGTTTTAAAAAAATTATTAAATATTCTTCCTAATGAAAATTATATATATCTTGGGGATAATCATAATATACCTTATGGTGATAAATCTAAAGAAGAAATAACTCAATTATCTATAAAGATATTAGATTTCCTCATAAAACAAGATTGTAAAATGGCTGTTATTGCTTGTAATACAATTACTGCTTCTTCTTATGATTTCTTAAAAGAAAAATATGATATACCTATAATAGAGATAATATCTAATGGAGTAGAGGATATAATTGATAATACCAAAAATAATAATATATCTATAATGGCAACTGAGTTTACAGTTCACTCTAATATGTATCATGATAAAATACTTAATTATAATGACAAAATAAAAGTTACTCAGGTAGCTTGTCAGAAATTATGTCCTATGATAGAAAATAATTGGTATAGTTATGATGATAGGCTAAAAGTTTTAGAAGAGTATGTAAAAAAAATAGATGATAATTCTGATACTTTACTTCTTGCTTGTACACATTATCCTTTTATAATTGATGATATAAAATATGTTGTAAATAATAAAAAAACTAATATAAAAAATATAATAGACCCTAGTACTAAAATAGCATTATCTATAAAAAAATATCTTATTGATAATAATTTAGTTAATAATTCTGGAGGAAGATTAAAGTTTTTTACAACAGGGGATAAAAAAGATTTTAATGATTTTGTATCTAGATATGTAAAAATTAATTATGAGTTAGAAAGAATAGTTTTATAAAAATTATTTATTTTTTTCTAGTTTATTTTTTACAAAACTGCTTAAGATATTTAATTGTTCAGGATTTGTTTTAGAAGCTTCTAAGTTTTGGCTTTCTATCTCTTCATAAACCTCTTTTCTAAATATTTTTACATCTCTTGGAGCATTGATGCCTAATTTTATTTGGTCGCCTCTTATATCAACAAGCATAATTTCTATGTTATCGCCTATAACAATGCTTTGATTGATTTTTCTAGATAGTACAAGCATATATCAACTTTTCTCCTCTTTGTTATTATTATTTTCAGCATTGTTCTCTGACAATATTGGGTGTCTTGTATTATATTTATCTCCAATAACTGTGCATTGTCTTGCTTTGTGATTTTTTATATTAAAAACTATTGGAGCTATTAAATTGGCACTCATAGCTTTGAAATTATCATTTGGTATTGTTACTATTGTTAATAAATGTATATCTTCTTCTTTTTCAATTTCTAATAATTTTATATCATTATCATGAACATCTGGTTTATAATCTTTAAATACCAGAAATGGATCTATCAATATAAAACATATATTTTTATCATCTTTAGACTGCAGTATTTTAAAAGTACCTTCTTCGTCCATATTAAGCAAATAAAACTCATCATAGTCCTCAAATGCTAATATGCTTCCGTTAAGGTGATATAAATTGTTATCAGAAACTTCTACTTTTCCTAATATTCTAGATTCTATTTCTGGCATTAAATAATTTCCTTTAATTTTTTATTATTAATTAGTTTATATTATCTCATATAATCCAATAATGTTCTTCCTAATAGTCTTCCTGTTGTTTGTAATGTTGCATTATGAGCATATTGCCACATATTGAAATTAACAATCTCTTCAGCATAATCAATATTTTCATTTTTAGCCAAAGCTTCATCTATTGCAAGTTTTTGGTCTTCAAAGCTATTGTAACCCATATCAAGTCTTGTAACTTTTGAAGAAGCATTAGCTTGAACAGTTGTAACATTATCTATAGCACTATCTATATATCCTAAAGCCTCGCTTCCTATAGCTCTAACATCATCATTAAGCATAGCATCTCTTAAATATATTAAACTTTCAAATAGAGATTTACCAGATATAACAGCACTAGGTTCATAATTGTTTTCTGGAATATTTCCAGCACCTTGTCTTACTAAACCTATATCTTGTAATACAGTGCCTCCTTTTAAATCTTGTAAAAGTATTTTGTGAGGAGTAGATGTTTTTAATTGTATAACTTTAGCACCTCCTCTTAAATCTCCTATAGTAGCACTAACATTTCCATTAGCATCATTTATTCTCTGAACTATAGCTTCAATATTGTCGCCTTGCTTTATGTTTATAACCATATCATCTATCATAATATCTTGATTTTCTGAAGCAACATAATTGCCTGCATCAACTGTTGATATTATTTCCATATTTGTACCCCAAAAAGCATAGTTTCCTGGAGTGCCGACATTGATATATGGTCAATTTTCTATTTCTCTGTTTTGAGCATTAGCATCACCTTCATACATTACTGTTTGAATTATTGAACGTCCTGCTTTTTCATCATGTCCGTATAATGCTCTAAATGGTGCAGTTTTTACACTTGTACCAGAGAATATAAACTCTCCTTTGCTTTGAGTTTTAGATATGTCGTATATTCTTTCTATCATTTCTTCTACTTCCATAGCCATTTTAGCTCTGTCTTCTGCAGAGTATGTGCTGTTTGCACCTTGTACTGCTAAATCTCTTGCTCTTGCCAAGGCTTGTGTAATAGAACTCATAGAATCATGTGCTACGCTTAATCTTTCTTTACCGTCTACTATGTTATTTTGATATCTATCTAATGATGATTTTCTTGTTCTGTAATAAATAGAATTGATTGTGGATGTAACATTTTCATGCGGTCTTTGTACTCTTTGACCTGTAGATAGCCTTGTTTGAGATGCTTCCATTTCACTATAATTTTTCTTAATACTGCTTATAGCTCTATTATATTGGGCTTGCTCTGTAACTCTCATATTTTTAACTCCTAATTAAAAAATATATATCATCCCAGTTTGATTTATCGTCATAATGAAAAATTGTTTTATTATTTTTTTATTTTATTGAATAATTTTTTTAAACTCCATATTTTAATAGTAATTTGGTATTCAATTATAAATATTTATTAAATAATATTAATATATAATTGCACTTTTTGCTTTTTTGTGGCAGGAAAAAGAAGAATAAAATTTTTAAGTTTTTATTTGTGGTGGCTTTGC
>NZ_SRZM01000151.1 GCF_019402445.1 Brachyspira pilosicoli | reverse complement strand
TATTAATTTTATTGATTTTTTTTTGATTAATTATTATAATTAGATATAATAGTATTTATTTAAAAAATAATTTATCCAAGGAAATACGAAATTGAAAATAAGAGAATTGTCTAGAATAAGTGGTATTTCTGTTGCTACAATTTCAAAAATGCTAAAAAATCCAAATTCTGTTAAAGAATCTACTAGAAATAAGGTAAATGATGTATTAAAAAACAAGGGGATGGATAAATATTTTAATATAAATTGTGTAAAACGAATAGTATTAATTATACCAGACTTAAGAAATACATTTTATTTAGATTTATTTAGTGGAATAATACATGTTGTTCAAAAAAATAATATTACTTTTGAGATATATTTGACAAATGAATTGATAGAAGAAGAAATAAAGATATTTTCTAGATTGGAAAATGAAAGTAATATAGGCATAATATGGGTTCCAGCATCTGCTAAGAGAGATAGACCTCCATATACATCAAATAATAATAACATTATATCGTTAGTTGATAGAAATTTGGAATTTGAATCTATATATATAAAAAATTTACCAGATAATTTTAGTGCCGCCAAAAAAGCAACAGATTTATTAATAGAAGGAGGTGCTAAAAATCCAATAATAGTAACAGGAAATTCTAATTTGAGTAATGCTCAAGAGAGAAGAGATGGTTTTTTACAGAGTATAGAAGATCATGGTTTGGATATTACTGTTGATAGAGTATATTATGGTGATTTTAATAATACAGAAAGTAGTTACAAAATAATAAAAGATATAATAGAAAATAAGAAAATAAAATTTGACTCTGTGTTAGTAGCTAATCAAATTTTGGCTATTGGCATACTTAGAGCATTTAGAGAAAAGAATATATCAATACCTAAAGATGTTTCTATGATGACATTTGATAAGTTAGAAAATTTGTATTCAGAAAATATGAATATATCTGAAGTTGTGTTTCCAGCATTTGATATAGGTGCTAATGCAACTTCTATTCTAATAGATAGAAAACCAATAAATATGTCTAAGCAAATATATAATTATTCTGCTCAATTTCATTTGAGAGGAAGTGAAAAGAAATAATACAATTAGTTTTATATATTTATTTAGGATATAAAATTGCATATAATAATAAGTTTAATACTATAGTTGTAAAATAAACAATAAAAAAATAATAATTTGTTTTAAAATAAATCAAAAAATAATGACTTTTGAAAATAAATCAAGAATATTGAAACAATTTTAAAAAAAATACAATTTTATATAAAAAAAAGACACAAAAATATTGATTATACTTATTTTTTTTACTAAAATATAAGTGAATAGAAAATAGTTATTAGTATATAAATTGAAAAATATTTGATAATTATATAAAAAAATAAAAAGGAGGAAAATATAATATGTTTAGAATGCAAAATAATTTACCAAAAGTTGGTATAAGGCCTGTCATAGACGGCAGAAGAAATGGCGTTAGAGAGTCATTAGAAGATACCACTATGAATATGGCTAAAATAGCTGCAAAACTAATAGAAGAAAATATTAAACATCCTAGTGGTGAAAAAGTTGAATGTGTAATAGCTGATACTACAATTGGAGGAGTTGCTGAAGCTGCTAGATGTCAGAAAAAATTTGATGAAAATAATGTTAAATTAACTCTTACTGTTACACCTTGTTGGTGTTATGGTTCTGAGACTATTGATATGACTCCTGCTATACCTAAAGCAATTTGGGGATTTAATGGTACTGAAAGACCAGGGGCAGTTTATTTGGCTGCTGCTGATGCTGGTCATACTCAATTAGGACTTCCTGTATTTTCTATTTATGGTAAAGATGTTCAAGATGCAGGTGATGAAAATGTTCCTGATGATGTTAAAGAAAAAATATTAAGATTTGTAAGAGCTGGTCTTGCTGTTGCTACTATGAAAGATCAATCATATATAAGTATGGGATATGTTGCTATGGGTATTATGGGTTCTATGGTTGATGCTGAGTTTTTACTTGACTATTTAGGAATGAGAACTGAATTTGTGGATATGAGTGAAATCAAAAGAAGATTAGAACTAGAAATCTATGACAAAGAAGAGTTCAAAAAAGCTTGGGAATGGGCTAAACAATGTAAGTTTGGAGTTGATAAAAATAAAGTACAAGCTACTCCAGAAGAAAAAGAAAAAGAATGGGCTACTTCTATAAAAATGGCTATGATTATGCGTGACTTAATGGTAGGTAACCCTAAGTTGGCAGAAATGGGATATATAGAAGAAGCACAAGGTCATAATGCTATAGCTGGAGGTTTCCAAGGTCAAAGACATTGGACTGACTTTATGCCTAATGGTGACTTTGCTGAAGCTATTCTTAACTCATCTTTTGACTGGAATGGTATAAGAGAACCTTACGTTGTTGCTACTGAAAATGACTCTTTGAATGGTCTTTCTATGCTATTTGCTCATTTATTAACTTGCAAATCTCAGCTTTTTGCTGATGTTAGAACTTATTGGAGTCCTGAAGCTGTAAAAAGAGTTACTGGTAAAGAGCTTACTGGAAAAGCTAAAAATGGTATTATTCACTTAATCAATTCTGGTGCTGCTTCTTTAGACTGGACTGGTGAACAAAAAGTTAATGGAAATCCTGCTTTAAAAGAATATTGGAATATTACTGAAGAAGAGGCTAAAAAATGTCTTGATGCTACAGAGTTCTCTCCTGCAAGCAGAGAATATTTTAGAGGAGGCGGATTCTCATCTACTTTCTTAACTAAAGGTGAAATGCCTATGACTATAATCAGACTTAATTTAGTTAAAGGTTATGGTCCTGTACTTCAAATAGCTGAAGGTTATGCTGTTAATATTGATAATAGTATATTTGATCCTATTAACAAAAGAACTGACTCTACTTGGCCTACTACTTGGTTTGCTCCTATACTTACAGGTAAAGATTCTTTCAAAGATGTTTATTCTGTAATGAATGATTGGGGTGCTAACCATTGTGCTGCTGCTTATGGTCATATCGGTGCTGATTTAATTACATTAGCTTCTATGCTTCGTATACCTGTAAGTATGCATAACGTAAGTGAAGAGAAAGTATTTAGACCTAAAGCTTGGAAAGCATTTGGTACAAAAGATTTAGAAGGTGCTGATTTCAGAGCTTGTAAACATTTTGGACCTTTATTTGGAAAAGTAACTAAATAATTAATTATTATTTTTTAAGCTCCATTTAATAAATTATTATTAAATGGGGCTTTTATTAAAAATATTAAAATTTTATTTAAGGATTTAGATATGTTAAAAGGAATAGACCCTGTTGTTTCACCTGAATTATTAAAAACATTATGCGAAATGGGACATGGAAGTGAAATATTATTTGCTGACGGTAATTTTCCTTCTCATGACTACAACGTGAAAAAAATAATAAGACTTGATGGTATAGATATACCTACAGTTTTAAAAGCTATTATGCCTTTATTTCCTTTAGATACTTTTGTAGAAAGCCCTGTTGTATTGATGCAGCCTAATGCTGATTTTGGAAGGGAGCCTGATGTGTGGGCTAAATATAAAGACATAATTTCTAAACATCAAAAAGTAAATTATGAGTATTTGGAAAGATTTGCTTATTATGACAGATGTAAAAATGTTTATGCAATAGTCGCTACAAGCGAACTTGAAATATATGCAAATATTATACTTAAAAAAGGTGTAATTTTTCCAAATAAATAATTAATGTAAATTTTGCTTGACATTATATAAATTATAGTTTATTATAATTAACATACTCAGAGGGAGTAGTTGACGTAATTTTTTACGTGGCTAAGTCAACAATCGCAACTTCTAACTATAATAATAGAAGTTTGGCTAGCCTTAATTAATGAGACTCAGGTATAAATAAATTTTCACAGTAAAAAAAACTTTGATGATTTATTTATGCATGAGTCTTTTTTTATGCATTTTTTATACAGTTTATTATTTAATGAGAGGTTGTATTTTATGATGAGTAGCTTTTTAGGAAACAAAGAAGATATTCTCAAAGAGCTTAATGTTGACACAAAAATAGGTCTTACAAAAGAAGCTCAAAAATTAAGCTTAGAGAAATATGGTGCTAATAGTTTTACCAAAGAAAAAAGTGCCACATTGATTCAAAAAATATTAGAATCATTAAAAGAGCCTATGATACTTATGCTTATATTTGCAGGCTTAATAGCAATAGGCGTAAATACTGTAGCATATTTCAACGGTGGACATGCTGACTTTTTGGAATGTTTGGGAATATTTATCGCTATAAGTTTATCTATCACAATTACAATAGTGATGGAAGGCAAAAGTGCTAAGGCATTTGAGGCTTTAAATAGTATAAATGAAGATATTAGAGTAAAAGTTATAAGAGAAGGCAAGATAGAAATAATAAATCAAAAAGATTTGCTTGTTGGAGATATTGCTTTTATAGAAACAGGTAACAAACTTCCAGCAGATGGAAGACTTATTGAAAGTGTATCACTTAATATAGATGAATCTGCTTTAACAGGTGAAAGTGTTCCTGTAGAAAAAGATGCTGAGGCCGTGATTACAGATGAAAAAACAGCAGTTGCAGATAGAATAAATATGGCTTATTCTGGTTCTTTTGTTACTACTGGTAATGGTAAAATGGTTATTACTGCCGTAGGGGATTCTACTGAGTTTGGTAAAATAGCAAGAGAGCTTTCAAAAACACAAAGAACTTCAACACCTCTACAAGAGAAATTAGCAGAATTGGGTAAAAAAATAGCTATAATTGGTATCACTGCTTCTATGATAGTATTTATAATTCAAGTGGTTAATCATATTAGACTTGGAACTGCTAATTTTGAAACTATATCTGAGGCTTTTATTACTAGTATAGTATTGATTGTTGCTTCTGTTCCAGAGGGACTTCCTACAATAGTGGCGGTGTCTTTATCTATTAATATTATAAAAATGGCTAGACAAAATGCATTGGTTAAAAAGATGGTTGCTTGTGAAACTATAGGAAGCGTTAATGTAATTTGTTCTGATAAAACGGGTACTCTCACAGAAAACAAAATGACATTAAATCAATTATTTGTTAATTGTGCTTATGTAGAGCCAGAGAATATAAAAGACAAAAACATAATTAATAACTTTGCTATTAACTCTACTGCTGATATTGATTATAAAGAAGATGGACAGATTAAGTTTTTAGGTAACCCTACAGAATGTGCATTACTTGTTGGGGCTAAAAAATCTGGTTTTGATTATAAAACTATAAGAGAAAGTGCAAAAATAATATATGAGTATCCTTTCTCATCAGAAACTAAAAATATGACTACAGTAGCTAAAATAGACGGTGAAAGCATTGTATTTACAAAGGGAAGTCCTGAAAAGATAATGGCTATGTGCAGTATCAGTAGCGAAGAGAAAAAATGCATAGAAGAGGCTATAGAGAAGTTTCAGGAGGAGGCAAAGAGGGTTATAGCATTTGCTCATAAGAAAGTTGATGATAATGTAGAGAACATAAGAGAAAAACTTGAAAGCAATATGATATATGACGGCTTTGTTGCTATATCTGACCCTGTTAGAAAAGAGGTTTATGATGCAGTAGAACAATGCAGAAGTGCTGGTATAAACATAAAAATGCTTACAGGGGACAATATAGTTACAGCAAGGGCTATTGCAAGAGAATTAAAAATACTTGATGAAAATAGCATAGTTCTTGAGGCAAAAGACATAGATGCTATGGACGATAATATATTAAAACAGAATTTAAGTAAGATTTCTGTTATAGCAAGAAGTACACCTACAGTAAAGATGCGTGTTGTTAATGCTATAAAAGAGATGGGTAATGTTGTTGCGGTTACTGGTGATGGTATAAATGACGCTCCTGCTATAAAAAATGCTGATGTTGGTGTGGCTATGGGTATAACAGGTACAGAAGTATCAAAAGAGGCTAGTGATATAGTGCTTCTTGATGACTCATTTGCTACAATAGTTAAAGCAGTACAATGGGGACGCGGTATATATGACAATTTCCAAAGATTTATACAGTTTCAGCTTACTGTTAACTTTGCTTCTGTTGTAGTTGTATTGTTATCTACTCTAACAGGATTTAAATCTCCATTTACAGCTATACAGTTATTATGGATAAATATTATTATGGATGGACCTCCTGCTATTGCTTTAGGACTTGAGCCTATTAGAAGCAACTTAATGAAAAGAAAGCCTATTAAAAGAAATGCTAATATTGTTACTTTTAGTATGCTTAGAAAGATTATATATTCTGGTACTGTGATGATTATACTATTTATGCTTCAAAGCAAACTTAATATATTAAATGTAAGTGATGCTGAAGCTTCTACTGTATTATTTGTTATGTTTGTAATGTTCCAGATATTTAATTCTTTCAACAGTAGAGAATTAGGTTATGATAGTGTATTTAAACATTTCCTTGATAACAAATTAGTGCTTTTAAGTATGCTTGGTACTTTTATATTACAGATATTAGCTACGCAATTTGCTGGTGCTTTCTTTAATACTGTGCCTTTAAGTTTATATACTTGGGTGAAAATAGTTGCTTTATCTTTTATAGTGATTATAGCATCTGAGATTTTTAAATTATGTGCTAAATTGTTTTTTGGAAAAAGATAAGATATAAATACCATTTATAATTGACTTTTTAGTTTTTATATGTTATTTTAACAGAATAAAATTGTATAAAAATATGTTAACTTTTTAATAATATTATCGATTATATTATCTGTTAAAATAGTTGACTTTTTTCAAATTTATAATATAAATAACAAATAATTTAACTGAGAAGGTTATATGATACCAAAATTACATTTAAGATTAGTAGAAAGATTTAGAGATGTCTTTGGACAAAAAGGTGAAGTAAAATTATATTTTGCTCCTGGAAGACTAACTTTTATAGGAGAACTTATTGACTATTCTGGCGGTGATACTATTACAGCTGCCATAGATAGAGGTACTTATTTAGTAGTTAGAAAAAGACCAGACAATAAAATTAATATTTATGGTCATTCATTTAAAGCTAAAAAATCATTTACTTTTAATGAATTAGAAAAAAATAAAGAAGATGAATGGGCTATATATTTTAAGGGTGTTTTTTCTGTATTATTGGAAAGAGAATATAAAATAACTGGTATGGATATTTATGCATATACAGATTTGCCTTTTAATACTTCATTAGCTTCATCTAGTTCATTATGTGCTTGTTTAACTTATGCTATTTTTGATGTAAATGGTTTGGATAAAAGTGATATTATAGAATTGGCCAAATTATCATATGAAGGAGAAATTAAATATGCTTCTCATAGAACTTCATTGAGCGACCATATTACTATATTTTTAGGAAAAGAAAATAGTTTATTATTATTTAATATGTTT
>NZ_SRZM01000150.1 GCF_019402445.1 Brachyspira pilosicoli | reverse complement strand
TCTTTTATCCTAGTTAAATCAACATTCTTTATTAATATTTTATCCCAGCTTTGAGAAATGCATCCTTGACTCTTTAGAAAATCTATTTCATTTTCTTTTAATTTTCTAAACTCTTTATCTTCTTTTACAAAAAAATAACTCATAACGTAACCTTTGATTTAAATCATAATTTCATAATTATGTAAAAAAATTGAAAATTATAATAATTATATATCAATTTAGAATAATTGTAAATATTATGTTTATTAATATTTTATTAAATATATATTATTGCCCACCCTATTAGTTTTTTTGTATTATATATAATTACTTCTTTAATATTCTAAGATGCTCAATTAAACAAATCACACCTGCCCAAATTGTTGATTGTATTTTTAATCTATTTTACGCACGCTAAATAAATTTATTAATATAATTAAAACTATATTTTCACTTTATTTATATATTTAGTTTCTTTTAGCGTGCGGTGTATATATTAAAAAAGTATATATTTAAATTATAAAAAAATAAAAAATATTTAATTTAACTATATATAGTAATGTTGAAATTATTTCTATATAGTGTTATAATATTTAGTTTAAAATATATAATTTTTTATTAGGGGTGAATAATATGGATAAATTACCTGATATATTTGAAAGTTATGTGTTTAATGATAACGTAATGCAAGAAAAACTTCCTAAAGACATTTACAAAAAATTAATAAAAACAATAAAGAATGGTGAGAGGTTAGATTTAGAGTTAGCAAATGTAGTAGCTCATGCCATGAAAGAATGGGCAATAGAAAAAGGAGCAACACATTTTACTCACTGGTTTCAACCTATGACAGGTGTAACTGCAGAAAAGCATACTTGTTTTATCACTCAAACCAAAGACGGTAAAGTTCGTATGGAGTTTACAGGTAAAGAACTTGTTCAAGGTGAGCCTGATGCTTCAAGTTTTCCTTCTGGTGGGTTAAGAAGTACTTTTGAAGCTAGAGGCTATACTGCTTGGGACCCTACTTCTTATGCTTTTATTAAAGATAATACTCTATGCATACCAAGTGCTTTTTGTTCTTATAGCGGAGAATCTTTAGATAAAAAAACACCATTACTTCGTTCTATGGAAGTTATAGAAAGAGAAACAAAAAGAATATTAAAACTATTTGGTCATAATAATATTAATAGAGTATATACAACAGTTGGGGCAGAACAAGAATATTTTTTAATAGATAGAGATTTATATTTACAAAGACCTGATTTGAGATATTGTAAGAGAACATTATTTGGAGCTTGCCCGCCAAAGGGACAGGAATTAGAAGACCATTATTTTGGAGCTATAAAGCCAAGAGTTTTAGAGTTTATGAAAGAGTTGGATAATGAGCTTTGGAAACTTGGTATTATTGCTAAAACAGAACATAATGAAGTAGCTCCTGGTCAATATGAACTTGCTCCAGAGTTTACAATAACAAATATGGCAACCGACCAAAACCAAATTACAATGGAGCTTATGAAGGTAATAGCAGAGAAACATAATTTAGCTTGTATTTTGCATGAAAAGCCTTTCTCTGGAGTTAATGGCAGTGGAAAACATAATAACTGGTCTATAGCTACAGATACAGGGCTTAACCTATTTGAGCCTGGAAATACACCTTCAGAAAATAAACAATTTCTATTATTTGTGGTTGCTGTAATGAAGGCGGTTGATGAATATCAGGATTTGTTAAGAGCTACAACTGCTAGTGCTAGCAATGATCATCGTTTGGGAGCATCTGAAGCACCTCCTGCTATAATATCTATATTTCTTGGAGATGAACTCACTGAAATAATTGAGTCTATGGAAAACTCAAAAAAATACAAAAAAAGAGAAGCTGTAGAAATGGAAATGGGTGTTAATTCTTTGGCTAGATTTACAAAAGATTCAACAGATAGAAACCGTACTTCCCCTCTTGCTTTTACTGGAAATAAATTTGAGTTTAGAATGGTTGGCTCTAGTTTATCAGTATCTGGTCCTAATATAGTATTAAATACAATAGTTGCTGAAGCATTATCACAATTTGCTGATATATTAGAAAAGTCTTCTGATTTTGATAAAGATTTAGAAGAGCTATTAAAAGAAAATATCAAAAAACATAAAAGAATAATTTATAATGGAAATAACTATTCTGATGAATGGGTGAAAGAAGCTAATAAGAGAGGCTTATGCAATTTAAAAACAACTCCTGAGGCACTTGAAACATTTATATCACAAAAAAATATAGACTTGTTCCTAAAGCATAAAGTATTAACAAAAGCTGAAGTTCTCTCAAGATATGAAATAAGCTTAGAAGAATATAATAAAGTGATTAATATTGAAGCACTTACTTTAATAGATATGATTAATAAATATATTATACCATTTTCTTTAGATTATACTGAAGAGCTTGTTAATATATATGAGAAGAAAAAAAGCTTAAAAATAAAATATGATATAGAAAAAGATTTATTAGATAAATTAACTATTTTAACTAATAATCTTTATAAGAAGCTAAGAACTTTAGAAGATTATTTATCTGAAGCAAAAAAGATAAAGAATATATCAAAGTCTAGTATATTTTTTAGAGATAAAGTATTGGCTTGTATAGAGGATATGCGTCCTATAATTGATGAGCTAGAGAGAACAGTTTCTAAAAAACATTGGAAACTTCCAACTTATGGAGATATGTTATATAGCTTAGCTTAAAGAATATAATGTCGTTTTTAATAATGCTTGCAAAAAGAATATAATTTTGCAAGCATTATTATTATAAAAATTAATAATCTATATCAACAATTCTTCCTCTTCTAGTTACTTCAAGTTCTACACCATTATTAAGTTCTACATGATATAAACCATCGTCCATCTCTACTTTCCAAATTCTTGCTCTTGGGAAACGTCTTTTTACAGCATTTTTAACTGCTGCAGGAACTTGTCTAAGAGGAACAATCCAATCAGCAAAAAGAGAAGAACTTCCAATTATAGAAAAAGCAAATAATAAACAAAATAATTTTTTCATAAATTACCCCTTTTTTATTAAAATTATCAAATTATCTTATAATTATATTATAGTATAA